>NZ_CP146017.1 GCF_036967215.1 Sulfolobus tengchongensis | reverse complement strand
CGAAAACTAGCAGAAAAACTCTCAAAAGAGTACGGCACAAGTTTTACTTCGGTTTATAATACATTATATCTATTAGAAAAGGAAGGATTTCTAACGATCCGCAGAGAAGGTAGGGAGAGAATAATTGAATTGACAGATAGAGGGAAAACAATTGCAGGGAAGCTAGCAATTTTGATGTCAGAATTGATAGAAACTTTGGCGTTCTAGCCATGTCGCCCTCTCCTTTTTCTCCTAGTTTGGGTGAAGATTGCAATGCCGATATACCTTATTTCTATTAGATCTATTAAGATAAGGAAAATCTTAGAGATACTGGTAGAAAGACCTGCAATAGCTAGGGAACTCGCAAAAGTTATAGACTCTGACAGTAGGAACGTAGAACCACGTCTAAAACGGTATTTTGGCAAACTGATTGTAGCGTATAAGATCAATAACATGAACATTTACTCATTAAAAGACGAAGCTAGGGATGTTGTCAGACAATTACTAGAGAGCTGTGATTCAGTCCCTTGTGATAAATACATTGTCGTAAGGGAGAACGAAGGAAGTATGCAGTACGATATACTTGATGCAAAACGATTGATCGAGCTAATCAAGGACGAAGGAGGTAGATCTAAATGAGCTTTGTGTTTTTCAGATCTTTAAGGATTGTAGAGATTTTTGAAATACTACTTAGGAATAAGTTTGCATATGCAAAAGAACTGGCTGACGCTATTGGTGTTGAGAGCAAGAACATATACCCACGTTTAAAGCGGTATTTTGGTAAATTTATCACAGTAGTAAAGGAAGGTAAACGTAACAAATACGTGTTACGTGAGGACGTAATAGAAAATATAAAGAAAGCTATACGTTACAGCAAAGACGAAGGGAAGATTATCAGAAGGGCAGAAGAACTGATGCAAGAAATGTATGGGATGGAGTTAAACGATGTCGACAGAGAAATCATCCGTTACTTGGTCAGATATATGAAAAAATTAGATAAGGCATATCTTGAGGGTGGGTTAGAAGGGAATATAGCTGAAATTCTTTCCAGGGCTTTGAAGATACCAGTAGATGAAATCGCTGCTTCATTGGTGAAATTAGGCAGAGCGGGAATACTCTATTTGTATCCATCCATAAATGCTGCGTATAAGGTAAGGCTTTCTAAGAAACTGCTTTAGCAGAACCATTTCACTCATCAGATTATTCTATAGCCTATTTTTCTCAGATTAGTAATAAATACTGTAAGCCCGTTATTTCTTTAACTCTTTTTCAGTTTACTCCCCAGTAAATCGAGAGAAATAAAATGAAATAAAAAATGCAGCTCTTTAACTAAAATGCCAAAAATTTCTGCTTTTCATACTTTTTCAGTTTACTCCCCAGTAAAAAGCTACAAATACAACTACTATTATAACTACTACTCATGTAAAAAGAAATAGAAAAAACAATTTACAAGCTCAATTTTTGTACGTTTTTTTACGTAGACTAACGATTTACTAGCTACTATAACTAATTGAATTTTTTACATTTTTTAGAAATTTTTATAAAGAGAACGAGAGATAGGGTAAGAAAAGAGAGGATCCTAGCAACACAAGAAACGGCTGCAATTTGCTGCTATTCAGCTCACTCTCTCCCTTAGTAGTAGTAACTAATGGTTGTTGAAAAATTCTCAGTTCACTGGGGAGTAAACTGAAAACTTAGAAAAAGTTACTGACTTTATCCCCGCCCCTTAACCCCCAAAATCTTTAAAGTATCTATAATTGCATATATAGATATGGTTTTTAGCTCTGTTTATCTTAAGGCTCTTGTTAGGATTGGTAATGAGCTAGGGGTTGAAGTTACTGCTACTAAGATTCAGAAAATTTTCTTTTTGTTGCAGGAGGAAGGAGGAAAAGATGTGGGTTTGAAATTTGAACCTTATATATTTGGTCCTTATAGTAAGGAATTAGATGAAGTGTTGGATTCTTTGGTTGATCAAGGTGTTATTGAAGAGAAAGCTAAACCAATTAAGGATGTGCTAACTGGGTTTATCATAGGCTATAAGAGAAGCTATATATTAAAGGATGATAGGGATTCTCATGTCGAGGCTGAGGTTGAAAAATTCTTCGAAAAATGGGTAGTTAAGGATAGAAAAGAGATATTAAATTATGTTTATAGGAAATATCCACAGTGGACTAGATATTCAGTTATTAGAGATAAGGTATTAAGGATGTAAAATGGGATATGCATCGATTTTTAAGAATTTTGTTATTGATGCTATTGCGGATCTTCAAGCAGCTCATTGTTTGGAAAATTGTTTATCTGATGATTTATTATTTAAAGATGAAGTAGAAAATAGAAAAGTTTTCCTAATGGCTGCTTCTGCAGAGAAATTTAGTAAAGCTCTCATGATAGTATATGTTGCTGTGATTATCTTTCCTCTAATATTCTTTTATCCGTTAAAAAAGTTGGAGATAAAAGAGAAAAGGGTATTTCAAAAACTACGTAGTGTAATAAGGGATTATATCAAAAAATCAGTGGAGGTAACTAAACTTTCCCATGCTCCGATTTCTAATTCTGGCCTTAGTGAAGTAATTGATAAGACTAGAATATTGTTACCTAATAGTGAAAGTGATAAAGATCTTAAGGCGGCATATTCAGATATCAAGGATTATATAGATAACACTGGTAGTGAATATAGAAGATATAGGAAGTTTTTTGAACTAACTGACTTCCTCCCCGCCATCAAAATGGCGAGGGTTCCCCTCATCGATTCGTGATTACATCTCTCATTTGAGGGGCACTTAAGAGGGTCAGAGACCCCCTCGCACAAAGATTCATTACAGCTATATAATCACGATGATCCTCAAAACCACACTTTACACACTTAAGCATTCTATACCCAGATTCAACCATTTTCTCTCCACACTTGGGACAAGTAGTTGAACTATACGCTGGTTTAACGTATATTACATTTAATCCATGCTTCTTAGCCTCCCACTCAACCCATTGTTGAACACGTCTATATTGCATCAAATACAGTTTCTCCCTATAGCTTTTCTTCAACCCCTTCACATGAGAAATCATCTTATTCAGATCCTCTAGAACTATATAGTTAGCACCTAATCTACGCGCTTCATCAACTACCCACTTACCAACCTTTTTGGCAAAGTCTCGCACAATATTCCTCGCCTTTATATGAAACCTACTAATCCTATTGAGAATCCTCTTATTCTCTCTCCACCTCTTGGGGTACTTTTTCTGCAGATTCTCAGCAAGTTTCTTATAATGCGCTGAATCATCTAAACGTGTCGGAATTTCTATAACTTTACTCTCGTTACCTAACGTGATGAAGTCCATGTTTATGTCAACAGCCATAAGCCCCTTAACTTGCTTCTCTACTTGTACTTTCTTTTTCATAGTGATGTTGAGATACCAATCATCTCCTCTCTTAACTAGTCTTGCTTCTTTCACTTTGAAGTCCTTGTACTGATCAAGATTGTGAGGATATCCAACTATTTTCACTTCCTCTCCCAATATCTTTGCAGTCATCGTGTTGAAATCAACAGTATAGCTTGCCTTTGGCGTTAACCATAAGGAAACGTTTCTTAAGATTGGAAATCTCCCTTTTTTGGGATTCTTTGACCAACTTTTGTATGTAGCAACAGCATCACGATAGCAATCTTGAGCAAGTTTTGACTTCAAACCAAATTTCTCCCTGAGGACTTCATATGATGCATTATGTACTTCTTTTAGAGAAGTGGTTTTGTGTTCATACAACCATTGTAGAACGATCCTCTTACCAGCCAAATAGCGTTCTGCTAAGGGCTCCAGAGCCGAGGAGCAGATCTTCATGCTAACAGTAGTCACGATCTCCTCCTCGATGGAACTACCCTCACGGGTAGCTCGCTCTGAAGCCCTCAGCACATTCTTATTTCTGATGTTCTGCTTTATAAGTTTTCGCGGGCATTCATCTCCGCCTTAAAAAGGCGAAGCTTTCTGCCCACATTTTTGTAAAGACGAATGTGAAGGAATTCCACGTGAGGTTCTTGAAAATATAAAATCAAATATTAACTTAGTTCCAGTAGCGTTATCTTTGTTAGATTTAGGATTGCAGAATTTGTTTGATTTGTTGTTAATTACAGCTTATTTAGAACACGCAGCGGGGAGTGCATCAAGATATAGATATAAAAGAAAATCTCAAAGCGAAGAATATTTAGCTGATGTCAAAAACAATCAAAAAAATATTTTTTATGTTCTTGATAGGGCGAATAAGGATTTAGGAGGCTTAGCTATTTCTAAGGAATTTGAAGAGTATTTGGACTATATAGAATCTGAATTAGCTAAAGACTTATCTAATGCGTAATTATAATAATTTAATTTTTTCCTAAAACTCATACTGATTCCTTAAATTGTGCGGTTTACTGGGGAGTAAACTGACTGAGAGAAGAGAAATAGCGTTAAGCTTATTACGTTAAGATGAGAAATAAGAAATAACGGGGGCTCAGCTCGTAACAGGTTCATCATGGTCAGCGTGTCGCTCCTCATCACCGAGCCCCCGTTTTCTAGTTCTGATTTTTGAGGTATTTAAATCTTTCTGTTTTTATTTTAGCTATATTATTATCTCATTAGTAATAATATTATAGCATAAGGCTCAGCTTGTCGTCTCATCTTCATATTCTGCTCGCTTATTTTCATCATCGCCATATATTATCTAGTTCTAGAAAATTTTTATAAATCCTCGTTTACTGGGGAGTAAAACTCATCGGAAGTGGTAGATGTTGTAAGAGAGAATTAGTAAGATAACTCCAACCAGAATAGCAATACCATTGGCCACTGGATCATTATAACGAAAATGTGCTAGGGCTACCCTCCTCCACTTACCATTCTTTTTTGTATATATTCCCTCTTCTGTTAGTGAATCTAGTAACATATGTGATGGGCCGACAATTATACCAGCAGCAATTGTTGATAAAATCAGAGTGGAGCTATAGTAAGAAGAATAATAGTAGTGGTATGTGTGATAGTGGTAGACATAGTAGAGCAATAGTAAGGGTAAGACAGAGATTATACCCCAGATAATGCTTCTATATACTGTGTGAGTTAAAGGCGATCTAACTGGAAGATAACCATGCTTAGTCCGCTTCATCTCGTGCCCAAGTCTGTCAATAATAGTGTTAGCAACAAACGAAGCATAGAAAGAGATGAATAAGTTAGCAAAGAGACTTAGATTAAAGAAAGCTAGGATTATTGAGATTAGCCCTGCGCTAAAGATATAATGAGTTCTGAGCTTCATCTTCTCACTAATTATTAGCTGTATTTTTAAATAGTGGGGAGTAAACACAGCACACTCACGCCAGCCCATCGACGCGTCCGCCTTTTCTTTTCCTTCACCGCGCCCCCCAGGTTTGTCGGTTAGAAGTTTGTTAGCTGAAGCAAAATGCATACTTAATGCAAAATGCAATGCTTAAAGATGCGGCAGTGCAGGCTTAGGCAATGCAGTTTGCTAGGCAGCAGCTGGCTTTATGGGGCTAATGCTTTAGGCTTGGCAATGCAAAGCAGCAGCTGGCTTTTGGCTGTTTAAAGCAATTAGTCCTAGCAAAGTATCTGGTTAGGCATGCTTGCTTAATGTTTTTAGCAGCAAATTGCTTAAGCTTTAGTGGGTTAAGGGCGGTAGCCCTTATAGTGTTAAATTTGCTTTTGGTTAATGTAGGCAGTTAGATTTGTAAGCAGTAAGCATAGTTGCAAAGCATAGTATAGTGAGTAAAGTCAGTAGTAGCAGAGTTTGTTAGTAAAAAGCAGCTTAGTAGCATAGTAATAGTAAAGTATAGTAAGATTTGCAGAGCAAAAGAGTGAATAAGCAAAGCAGAGAATTGTTAGAAGATAAGCAGAGTAAAAGAGAATTGTAAAGCAAAAGTAGAGTGAGAAAAGAGTAAAGAGAGTTTGTTAAAAAAGAATTGGAGTAAAAGAGTAGGGTTAGAAAATATAGTATAATAAAGATTTGCGGAGTGAAACGGAGCAAAAGATTAGTGTGTGTATCTGTCTCGAAAATTGTTAAAATGCGAAGCAAAAAATTGTAGAGTTGTGTGTGTATAGATGAAACGCGAGGCATTCGAAAGCAATGAAAAGCAAATAGTATGCATTTTGTATGCAATTTGAAAGCAAATAGTATGCAGAAGAGAGCATTTAGATTAAATTCGATTTATATTTCTATTTTCTTTATATATAGAATTCGTGGGGGTTTATAAAGATACAATATTATTAGGATGAAAATATGAGCATGAGTTCAGATATATCAAAAGATAATCAAAAAAGTGAAAATCAGAGTGAAAATGTTAACATAGCAGAGAATAAGCAAGAAGTAAATAAAAGTAAACAGAAGTCTATTAAATCTAAAAAAGATAATGATGTTATAATCCTTGATATTCCAGATAGACTTGAAACTTTGAAAGGAAGAATAATAAACTGCATTTTTGACATTATAAGAAGAAAACCTCTCATAAAAGAAAAAGATCTTGTATTAGAACTAGTTTTTAACTGCGAAGCAGCTAGGAAATTTTACGAAGAGAATCACGAGACACAGTATTTCAGGTTCTTGATACATATGCTTACGAAGAAGAAGATGATTCTAAAAGTAAAACTTAAGGGAGACGAGAAGCATGTGTACTATATCTTGCCAGAGCAGTTAGATATGTTTAAAAAAGGAAGTGAAATTAAGTAATCTCTCTCATGAGAATAGTTTTTTTACGATTTAGTACTGTTAACGTAATTTGATTATTACTTACTGTTATAGCTTCAGCAATATCTTTTGATTTTCTCAATAAATCAATGTCTGAGGGAAACACTTTGTATTTCTTTCCGTCAATTTCCACGATATCATCTGCAAGGACTTTAATTACTACTCCTTTTATTGTGATTATTTCTGCTTCTCTGTTAACAGTAGTTGCTCCTTTGTTAGTAGCTGCTTCACTAGTTTCTTTCTTGTCCTGGTTTACTGGGGAGTAAACCATCTGCTCTTCTATTTCTTTTTTCTCAGACTGTCTATTTTCATGTATTCCCTCATCTACGCTAAGAGATTTTTCATTACTCGGTGAAATTGTAGCTTCTCTTATATCATACTGTTGAGCTTTCTGCTCTTCCTTATTTTTCACTTGTTGTGAAACAGCATCGGTACCATTACTACCTTCTTGAGTTTGGTTTACTGGGGAGTCAATCGTATTTACTTCTATGCTTTGTTTATTTTTGACATTAGATTTTCCTAATTCTTTCTTCTCTTCTTTTTCTCTAATCTTTAATGCAAATATCTTTACTTTCTTTTTCTCTTCGTCAGAAAGCTGATTATAAAGTTCCAGCAATTTGTTAAAGCAAGTCTCAAGTGTCCATGAATGTACTTCAGAAAAGTCCTTCACACTCTCTTTTCTGAAATTATGAATGACTTGCTCAGGATGAGTCTCAAGTTCGTTACAGCTTTCTATCTCTATTGCTATCGCTTTCTCATAATCTACGTTATACGTAGATTTATTTATTGGTAATGCAACTAGATCAGGTCTTGCTGTTAGTTCTCTACTTTGCCTTACAGTAGTGACGTAATAGCCTTTCTTCATATACTTCAGCATAACTTTCATTGCAATTTTTCTGCCTTCACTTGACGGGGCCACAGTTTTTACATCTCCGAAAAGACCTTTACCATAGCGTAATAATTTTTTGTTCTTCACTTTCTCTACGCTAATATAACCAGCAGCTTCTAGCTTGTTTATTACATTTTCTATTTTATCCCTATCTATCCCTATTCTTTTCAGTAAATCTACAAGATAAATTGAATGTTTTTCCCCATCGGCAAACCCTTCATATATATTGTGTAACACTACTTGCTCAAGGACGTTAGGCTTTTCGATGTACCTAAATAGAGGATTAACTAGGCTAGTAACGTCTCTGTTTTCAATTGTTGTTTTGTACTTCTCTTTCATCCTAGCTATTACTTTGTCTAACTTATCCTGGTCAAACTTCAGTTCTGTGTAGTCGAACTTTATGCGGAAGGGAGAAGCAACATCGGTTGATTTTCTCGGCATAACAAACATTACAGCCTCACCTGGAGATAGCGTTGGCAAAACGCTTTCAATCTGGCTAGCATACCCTGGATCTACTTGGGATAAGTTCTTAGCATCATTTCCTGCAGTCCTCATTAAAACCTTTATTGCAGTATTGGAAAAGATCGATTTCAAAAGGTCTTTGACTTGATCTGTATGCTGATGGGCTAGTATTAAATGCATTCCAAACTTTCTAGCCTGGCTTAGGATAATTTCGAGTATTGATAAATCACTGATAACTTCAAACTCGTCAATTACAGTCAAAACTGGAATTCTTTTCTGCCTTAATGCTGCTCTCACTAACGCTGAGTACCATAATTTGTAAATCCATCCCGCGATCATGAGGAAGGAAGCTTTGCTTCCTATTTGGGCATTAGATGCGTTAATGACCACGAGATTTCCTGGCTCAAGGACGTTTTTGATAGAATCATTAGAGAATAATTTAACTAATAGAGGATTAGTAGCGTATTCCTCAAGTCTCGATAGTGCTGAAATATAACTAGTTTCTTCTAACTCTTGGAATTGGGCTAACTTTTCTTCCCACTGAGGATCCTTAACGGGTAGATCTATTTCTCCACTCCTCAGCTTCATAATCACGTTGTATAAATCGCGGAATGTGGGACTCCTTGTTTTCATGTACAAGATCTTTAATGCGTTTATGACGATATATTCGACATATACTGCTCCTGCCTTTAATGAAAATAATTGCTCAAAGATCTCCTTTACGTTAGATTCAGCCAATAATAAAGCTTGATCTTGGGGTATTTCATCTGGCAGACTTAACGGGTTAACAGATACCGTAGCTTGAGCTGGGTCTACGTAGATAAGCTTTTCGTAGTCAGCCATACTACTGGCTAGCTGTTCGGCGAAATCTCCGTTAGGATCCACAATAACAGTCACACTCTCTGGATATGCCTTCATGAACCTAGTTACTATTGTCGCTATGGCAGATGTCTTTCCAGCCCCTGTTCCACCTATGATATAAGAATGCCTCACCAGATCTTCCAATTCTAATCTTACTTCTTTGCCGGTTTCGGGGTTAACACCAATTTTAAACCCAGAAGGTCTATCTGGGATAATTGTTGGTAATTGCGTTCCTCTGGATGAAAGGACTGGTATTGTTGCAGCATTAGGTATAATAAGAAGGTGATCTAATGAAGATCTTTTAAGATGTAACCATTTCTTTTCGTTTAATATAGCATAAAGGTATGATAGTGAAATGTCTTTAGTGTAGAGTTTCGTCACATCTGTTTTGAACAGCGGGATTTCGAAAAATAGTGGATACATAGAATAAGAAGAGAGTAAAGCAGTGAGGCTCTTTAATCTCCTTCTGTCGTTATCGAGTAAATAAAGGTCAATAAGGTACAAGGAATCTTTAATCTTCTCCCTCATGTTGTTTATTATTATCTTATGCTTCTCACTATACTGGGCTAGTTTCTGAAGCTTATTAATTCGTACAAAATGCAATTCATGAAGCGATGGTTCAAGCTTAAAGATAATAAAAATTCCCTGTCCAGGCTGGAGTTGGGCTAATAGGTTATTTAAGTCTTGAAATTCTAAGTCCTCATAGAAGTGTTTTTCATGCTTTAAGAAAGCTCTGGCGTAATAATTAAATTGCGGTAATTCTGCGTCTTTAACACCAAAGAGGTTTCTAATGTTCTCAACAGTAGCATTAGTCCGCAGATAGAGGTGTAATATATTTTCGTCCCTATAATATAGTAAAGCAAAATTATTGCCTAGGATTCTTAATAGTTGGTCAGTATTGTACTTTACATCGATCTTTGGGAATATCTCATAGAATTTGTAAAACTTATTAAACATTCATCTCACCAGATGGAGCTTAATCAGTATCTTCAAGAGGAATAGAGCAATTTTTTCCTTTATTCCGAATCGGATTTGCTCTACAATGCATGCATCATAATCAACGATAGGATCCCTGCAGAGACTAGAATCACCCCTATCCCTATCTCTACTATTCTTTCTATCGTTTCTTTTCTCAAACATTTCACCCCACCTTCGCTAAGATCAGCATAATCAGAAGAAAACCCCAACCTGCTAATAGAAAATATCCTATGATTTTCTTCAAAGCCGTCATAAATGATAGAATCAAATATATCGCTGTTAAAGGAATTAGCCATGCAATTAGAGACGCATATTCAGTAGCAATAGTAGGATCTTGTGTAAAAATTGTTACTTGTAGGAAGTGTGCTATGCCGTTGACTAGATAGTCATAGAATACTACTAAATAATGGATTACTGTAGAAGCAAGATTAGAGCTTGAGAGATTTGGTATGTTTGGGGTACTCATCAACAAAAAAGAAGTGTAACTTTAAATAGTGGGAAAATTGGAGAGTTTAGAGCGCTCCGCTCAATATGGCCCATCCGAAAGTCAATATGAAAGCGCCTATAATAGCGCCCATGAGCATTTTTTTGAAGCCGTCACTTATTCCAGCACCTCGTGCAACTTCAAACACAGCAAAGATTATTGCCCCTGCTACTAATATCCAGGCAGCATACATTGCGTACCCTAGGAGTGTCGTGAAATACTGTGCGCCTTGGAATTGTGTTGGTTGGATATTTAAATTTGGTGCGCTTTGTGCCCCTGCTACTAGGCTTATTGTTATAGTTGATAGAGATAGTAGGGAGAGCCAGATTCTTGAAGTTTTTATCAAGCGGTACATCTCAACCAATAAAAGTAGTAAGCTTATATACTCCCCCTTAACGAGTTATATTTTCTTTTTACCATCTTGAATATTTTCCTCCACCTAGATCTTGCTTCGTCCATTGCTAGGATGAAATCAAGATGTCTTATTCCAAACTCATACTTATACAAAAGATAAACAATAGAGGCAAGTGACACAAAGTTTACATTGATTTTTAACTTCTTCAGCAGATAGACTGCTCTTTCTAATTGCCAGTTCTTCAACTCTATCTGTAGTTCCTGAAGGTAGAATGCTTTGACTCTCATCATTATCTCGTGTTCGTATCTCATCTTGTCTGTAAGCAGAATAGCGTGTTGTCTAATCATCAGATGATTTAAAGTAAAATAATTTAATTTATCTTACTTTATGTAACGTAATTGAAAAAATTAACGAATACGGTCGTAATGTAATACCAAAACTACTTAGGAAAACCTGATAAGGGCTTATGATGACAGGATTTTGTCTAATAATGAAAAAATATGTAGTTGAATTTGAAGGAGAAACGGAAGAGTTAATACGTCTACTAAAACTCGTTAAGGGAAAAGCAAGAGCTAGACTCGTAATTGAGATCGAGAACCCCTCCTTTTATGCGATCATCAACAGACATTATAAAGATTTGATTATAAGAAAATTAGAAGAAAAGTGAAGGAAATCTAAAAAAATTTCTTGGTTTACTGGGGAGTAAACTAAGAATAGTTTGTTACGTCTATAACGATGGTAATATTCCCGTAGTAGCTTTCGTCTGGATAGAATACGGTAATGTTGAGATAGGCAGTCTCACTTGGTTTAATTATAAGACCTTTTGACACATTATACTTGAATACTATAGGATACACACTCACATTATCTACTATTACTGTTGTGTTCTGATTCATGTTCTGTAGCGGTATACTTAACGTGAATGATTGTCCATTAATTCCAATTTCATTGATATATGGAAATGTTAGTGAGACAGTAACATTAGGGTCTGTTGTACTGACGTTTGCATATCGTACTATTGATTCATAGCTAGTGTAGGGAGGTATTGTGAGATTAAAGTATATACCAGAGTAGTTATAGATAAGATATTCTGGCACTGCGGTCTTAGGGATTAGGAAACATATAGCTTCTACCCTAGAACCTTTTTGTGTAATATAAGGAATGTAATTATTACCAACTTTATAATAAATCCAATATCCCATTAATTGTTGCCACTGATATACTCCTTTTGTTGTGTATAGATAGAAATAATTTTCTGGTAACTGTAATAACGAATTTCCTTCGTATGTTACATTGAGGCATAAGACTATTATAGTAGCATTTGTTAAATTGTTGTTTTCGGCTGCAGCTTCTTCATCAATAGCTTTTACAATTTTCATGGTCAATGGATATTGATTTTTCGCGGTTGTAGATGTTGTAGCAGTTGATGTTATTGGAGTGACAGTAAAAGAAGATGACGAGATTGGTGATGTACTGCTAGGTGTATTTGATCTTGGCATAAACAAAAAGACAAGTACACTTATCACTATTATTACAGCTACAATTACTCCGATTAATTTCGTGTTCATACTAGGTCTAAAAGATACTATATTAAATTTAGGTATAAAGTTTTATGAACTACAAGAATTAACTGGGGAGTAAAATGTATGTCGACAAATCAGCTTTCTATCATTTTCAATATACTCTTTCTTACGACATCTCTAGCATCAAGCAGAGCTAGGATTATTTGCTCATCCGCAATATTCTTGGCGTCAGCAATCATATCATCGAGTTTGATATACAATCGAACATATTCAACAAATTTATCTAAATTAGTTTTGCTTATCTCTTCCATTCCTCATCCCCAATTTGCTATCTCATCTTCTATCTCTAGTAATTTCTTTGCCTCTTCCTCAATTCTTTCATTAATCTCCTTTCTATTAATCGTCTCCTTAACATACTCAACATGCCAGCACTTCCTTCTAAAAGTGAAACCCTCACAATCGCATGAATAATTTGTTATTCTCTTCGATCTTGGATCCAAGATAACTCTTGTGTAGTGCAATAATCCTTTCCTAGATCTGCTCTCAATATCTACTGCGACTACGACTCCTTCACTTAAAGAATAAAAAACATTAATCCTTCTTACTGGATTTTTGGGAATTTGGATTTGGTGATAAGCGGACATATTTTCTACCTCTATTCTACTTCTATTCACACAAGTATAAAAGCTTTTCCACTTCTATTCTACCTCTATTCTACTTAATTTCACTGCAACTCTCACTCATTTATCTATATAATTGTAATGAGTTGCCAAAGAGCTGAACTTCTAAGTTTGTTTGAGTATATTGAAGAAGAGTGTAAGACTAAGGATTGTAGACAAGTGATAAGTTAGCTTAAAGAAAGGATAAAGAAAATAGCGGTGCTTGAAACAATAAATCAACTTTATTAATAAAAAATTATTTTTTACATTCTAACTTTATGAGTTCTTCTATTCTTCTTCTTATTGCATCAATTATGAATTCTTGCCTACTAATATAACCTGGATTAGTTTCTATCAATTTATCGATCTCTTCTGCTAAATCGGTTGGAATTGAGACAGTTATGTATTGTTTCTTTTTAACTGATTGTGATTTCCTTGGCATGGCTCTATACTCTATCTATCACTTAATAATACTATAAATAGATTGTGCAAAGAAGTCAGCATAACTATAGAAAATAACTTCTTCTAATCTATTTTCTTTTTCTATTTTCCATTTCTATACACAAAAAAGAAAAACAAAAAAGCAAAGTAAAAGCACCATTATACAAATCAAATTATACTTTTTTAATATACCCCCGGGTTAAATGTGTAGAAATGGAAAATAAAAATAGAATTTATTGTTTTAGAAGTTCTTCGATACGTCTTCTGACAGCATCAATGATAAATTCTTGGCGTGAGTAATAGCCTCCTTTACCCGATTGAATGATTTGATCTATTTGTATTACAAGTTCCTCTGGTAGCTTGCAACCAACCCAATTTACCTTTTTAGTAGTTTTGGGCATGTATTCAACTTCTATTAATCATAATTATATTGTTTATTATGAATAGAAGATGAATAGAAGTAGAAAAACTTATAAGATTTTGTGAATAGAAGTAGAATAGAGGTGTAAAAATATGAGGCAGGGTGCGTTTGAAAAAGCTAAAATAATGTATGAGATTTTGAAAAGGAAGAAAGAGATAACTGTAGATGACATCATTTTCCAATTCGAAATAGCTCCATCAACTGCCTACAATATAGCCCACATTTTAGAACTAATGTGCGAAAGGACTGGTGAATGTGAAACTATAGAAAGAAAAGGAAGGAAGACATTCAAGTGGTTAGAAGGGACAGAGGAAACTGAAACTAAAGTTGCTGTAAAAGCTGCTTCAGAAGAGAATGAAGTTAATGACATATTTAACGCCAAACCCCTTACTGCTGAAGAAGATCAAGAGCTAGCAAATAAAAGGGCCATTCTAAGCACTAAAAATGCAAATAAGACCTGGTAAATGTGGGTGAATGAAAGTCTACAAAAACAATATATAAGTCTTTCTTATTACGGAATTCGCTATACAGAAGTAACTCTTTTCTTTTCTTCGATTTAATATTCAACTAGGTTTTCCTATGTCGGAAGAAACAAAACGAAAAGTACTGACAGAAATACAAGAAAGAGTGTTGCTTGTTTTAAGTGACGAGTTCTTAACTGTGACCCAAGTGATTGAGCTAACTAAGGCAAATTCTTCGGCGGTGTTGAAGGCAATTAATGAGCTAAAAGAGATGGGGTTAATTGAGGAAGAAAGAGAGAAAGAGTTCCCTAGACGAAGATTCGTAAAGTTGACTGATAGGGGAAAGATTGTTGCTCAGCATTTAAAGGAAATAGATAAAATTCTTAATGAGCAATCTTAAAAATTTCAGTTTACTCCCCAGTAAACCAAAATAAAAAAAGAAAAAATTACTTTTGTAATCTTACAAGATCGTATATTATTGCATAAGCTAAAGCATAATACAATGCAGTTAAGGTTGCTGCGAACTCTCTCTCATCAGTTATTTCTCCCGTTTCATTTTCAATAGCATTTAATTCCATTGCGATAGCAGTCTCTACAGTAATCCCAGGGTTTCTCCTTACGTGACCTATTACATTTGCCACATATACGTCTGTAACTTTAACAAAGGCGCCATCACTAAGCCTTCTATAAATTACAATTTCTTTATCAGGATCAAATTCATATATCTCTATATTTGGATACAATTTCCAGACCTTTCTATTTTTGACGAGAGGGGTTTCTGCAATATAATCATCATCACTCATTAATAATGTCCCGTCTGGTGCATAAAGCTCTCTTGGCATCATATCATTTCTTATTAATTCAACGACATCAGGAACTTCAATTAATTCTGACATTTCCCATCCCTTATACATTCATTTTTCTTCTTCTTAATTTTGTATTCTTTATATATTCTTTCGCTTCAGATAATTTAAGATTTAGTCCATGAGCTTTCAGAAATGCATCGATTTTATCTATTGTTTTGTCCATCGTCATCTTAATTCCTTCCTTCATGTTTGAAGCCATACCACTAATAATAGCATGACCAATTCTTTCTTGCTTAGTTATCTTAGTCCAAACATCAGTCCTAGCTGGTGTTATGTTATCACCTATACGAGCCATTCCTTGGATTTGACCCATATTATTTAATCTTAGACTACCAGAGGGTACTTTTTGCATATTTACATTAGGAGGTAAGATTTCCCTGTTTACTTTGTACTTTAATTTATCCAAAAAGGATTGTTTAGGTGCTGGGACAATACCTGGAGTAATCTGAATTTGTTGCTCTCTATTCTTGACTCTTCCTACAATTCCTTGAGGGACTAATGGCTTTCTGAGAACAGTAACTGCAGTAGTCCCTTGAGATGTTGCAGATCTCTGGATTTGCATTTGAGCTGGCCTTAGCTGTGTCTGTGCTATAGTACTACCAATGCCAGCAGAACCACCACTACTACCAGAACCCTGGGCTTTTGGTCTTCTAAAGGGTATCAGATTTGTGCCCCCAGAAATCAAGCCAGTTGCTCCACCGAAGCCGAGCATCATTGGGAAGAATGCTAGTAATACAGGTGACGCTATGTAGAGAATTGGATAAGTGTTCAAGAAGTTAATGAGTAAGTATATCATTCCAGCGGCAATTACTCCTGCGAACCCCAATCCTATTATTATCTCAGCGAGGAGTTTTGCAGCACCGCGTAACGGTGGGAAAAGCCAGAGTGCAGCAAACATCGGTGCAAGCAGAATAGCGGCAGCGATAACGAAGAATCTTATTGCAGCTAAGGCTGCTAGAATGAAAATAGAAAAGAGTAAGTTACTAGCTATATCGGCTAAGGCTGGCACGAAATACCCTGTAGCAAATCCCGCTAGAATGATTGATATTGCTGCATTGTCCATCGTGCCTATTCCTTGTACAACTGATTGCTGTGTCATCAATGTGTTAGACATATAGTTTATGACTTGTGCAAATAGCGAGTAGAGGTCGGGTATCGAGTATATTAATAACACTGCAATTATCAAATCTTTAGCAGTTCTTTTCAGCCCTTCAAAAGCGTCCTCTGTCTCGTATATATAATAAATCAATGCCCCAGTAGCTGTTATCCCAAGTACCCCCAACGCGATGTTTTGTGCTGTCTGATACATGCTCTTGAAGCCTGGTAAAGTATCGGGATTTGGTAAATCAACTAACCAAGTTACTGGCACTCCGCCGATAGAGAAACCAGCAACACTAAATCCACCAAGCTCTTCCGTTGGTGTAGTTGAGTTAAGATTTAGGTTATTGACCCCTAGTACGCTCGGCCCATAATTCACAGCCCAAAGCAATATTGCTGCTGTTACTAAATATCCTAATGCTTCTCTGGAATCACCACGGAGAAACATTATTGCTGATGCAATGACAGCAGTCGCAGCTGCCGCATAGATAATATAAGCAATATCACTCCAGCCAGGTATGTTATAACTTTGATACGAGATTGATGAGGTCAATATTGTCCAACCAAAGGCTAATATAAATGCTGCAATTACTGAACCAATAAGAAGCTTCTTCCCTTCTTCCTTGCCTAACGCAATGTATATTGCACTTAAAATAAGTCCGCCAAAAACAGCTAACCAAGCTCCATATACTCCGTAATCTATTAAAGTACCTAGGTCAATCATTTCCTCTCACCAATACAATATCATATCTTTTTATACTCATGGTATCGGGGAGAATGTCGTTTGCATTTGTATTGGACGAGATGTTATAAATTGTATAGGTGGTTCTGAATAGTTCAGCCATACGTAGTAGTTATATGTCCCATTCGTCAGCAGCTCTGAGATATTTATGTATTTGTTAGGTGTGTATGATGCATCGGTAATAATACCACTGTAGGTATAGCTTGAATTCTTTATAATTATAGGGCTCTGGTTGATGTAATTGAAAGCTTGTACTAAGACGCTTGCATTTACATTTGTAAAGTTATGCCAATAATTAGTAAATAATAGCGGAATTATTTGATCATAGATATCTATCATTGACCCATTTTTAGTCTCTAATGAGAGAACAGGTGAATATGTTACGTTTGTTATTCTCATTTGAGACTGGATAGCGTGTATGATTTCGAAAATCTCATATGCTGTGAAGTTCTGTGATAGTGCTTTGTCCAAACTATAATAGTATGCTATTCCGTTGACGTAGTCATTTGCAAGATTAAATTGATAAACATATTCTTGCGGTATGTGATGGAAGACCCAAGTAGGTTGAGGTGTTATATCAGAATTCATTGAGACGTTTAGATAATAATCAACTGTAACGCTCCCCGGAAAACTCCCAGAGGAAACACTATAGCATGATGGGAGTACCTCTATAGTACCTGCGTTCCATGTTCTATACAACGTTTGATTATTGTATTCGATATGATCTTTAGTGACTACGGATACATTGAAATCATAAGGAGCGCTAGTCCATTCTAACATACCGGGACTCACGGAAATACTTCTCCCAGTCTCAGTCCATGTCTGCTTGTATGTACTATTTTGCAAAGTGATCGTAGTGACGGGAGAAGTCCCGTTATCAACTTGTATTTGTAACGGAACAGCCACTAGATATTCATACCAAGTGAACGTATTTACGGGTGTAATAGCAGTAGGACCTGTCGGGTAGTAAATCGTGTAGTGCGTGTTTCCTGACCAGTAGCTAGTCTCTCCCGCCCCCGCTTGGAGTTCATAGCTAGCAAAAACCTCCTTCTGAACCCCTGGGGGGATTGTGTAACTTCCATATAATGTCACAGGCCCGTAGGTCCCTCCATTCCACGTAAAAGTGACCGTGAAGGCCTGCTGGGCTATTGCTACCCCGTTCGCTAGTAGTTGTGCAATTCCTGACACTTGTATGTCGTACCATTCCGTGACATAATGATATGTTACGCATGTTGTGTTCGTCATGTTATCATGCGTGCAATGAGTTACTGAGTACGACGACGATTGTGCGAGATACTCATTCGTGCTATACGAAAGATGTATCACTGCCTCTACAGTGAAAGAGTTCACGATCTCTGAAGAAGTAGTTGCCATGACGTTGTCGGAAGGAGGGTACGTTACATTGTAAGGCTTTGCGGTGTAAAATGGTAATGATATATTATAGTAATGTACATCTGAGAGGTTTGACACATTTTGAACGACTGCAGGGTAGTGCGTCGTATTTATCTGCTGCATGTAGATAAATCCACCTAGGTCTGCTGTCTCCCAGTAGGGGCCCGGTGCTACCTCTGAAGCATTCATTGTTAGAATTTGCTTTATTATGTCAATGATAGGCTCGCCGGATCCGTTAGAGATAAAGATCGAATTACCAAATTTTGACGTCAATGCTGTTTTATTGATGATAACGGGAAGTTCTGAGAAGTATGGCTGAAGGACTAAGCTTAATTTCGTGACGTTCAGCCCAGGTGGGGGATTTGCTGAAGGACTAGGCGGAGGAGAATGTATTATCCCAAGTTGTACGACTAAAAAACCTGATATTATTATTGCTAGAATGAACCATAACAGAGCATTTATGTATGACACTCTCATTTTTCCTCGTTAAAAAATATCGTAACTTTAAATAGTGCCCCTAGGAGTTTACTCCCCAGTAAACCCGGCTTTCTTCTTTTTCAACCTCACTAACCTTACCATAAGGAAATATAGGATCTCTGAAGCTATTAGGGAACTTCCAATAACACCAGGGAATATAGCCAGTAGTAATATTCTGCTATACAACACAAATGCTAATGCCAGTAGAGTAATGCCAGCACTTAACAACGATATATCTATTTTGAAGAGCCTTAGAATCGTTGATAGCTTCATTAATGGCGCAGGGTTCTTTGCTTTTGGTTTTTCTTTCTTTAGCTCTTGCTTTCTTGCCTCTTTTTTCGCTGTTTGTTTCTTCTTCTCTTCACCTTGGGGCTCTAAATAATATGATATTACTCCTATAATGATGTTCTCTAACGTTAATGATCTCTTCGGATAAGCGATGAGCGCAAGGACGAAGAGTATAATGATTACTCCTACCGCCGTTTTTACCCCTCCTCCCTCGATCAATTTATACGAAACAAGTCCCCCCACCATTAGATACATCATGTTTCTCAGGGTCAGTAATGGGTTTCCTCCTAGCTTCTCGTCCAAGAAAGATAATTCTTCAATGATTAGGCTCTCTCTAATTCTCGCCATTTAATTCACCTAAAATTATCTCTCTAACTACCTGAGAAATCGAAGCACCTTTCTTTAAGGCTAATTCGTTTAATTTTCTATATGTCTCTTCATCTACATAAGTAATAATTGCTTTTTTCTTCATCACCACTCACCAGTGGTCTTAAATGCTTCAAATTCAGCTCTGGATGGCTGTACATATACTCTAAGGAGATAGTTGCCTGTTCTCAGAATACCATGCCCAGGCTCAGCCTGAAGTAATGCTTGTGCTTCTTCATCCCTTAATGCGAATGTCTGCTTTAGTACTTGCAGGGATTGGGTTCTCTGCCTCAATAAGAACACTGTAGCGCTTTGTTCTAGTATTGTTCGACCTGAATCGTTGTTCACGACATCCGCAGGTCTCTGTGTTGCAAATATAAGCCCTTTGGAATATTTCCTAGCTCTCCTTGCTAAGTTTTCTAGTAAAGACATTGTTATTGGGTAATTAACAAACAGCCATCCCTCGTCTACAAATATAAATCCTCTTTCGCGGTCAGAGAATGCCTCTCTTTGGAAAATCCCAGCTAACAGAGTAGTTATCAGTGCTTTTAGTCTAGTTGCTCCCTGCCCTGATATTTCTCTTAAGCCGAAGACAATGTTTTCTGTCGTTTCTATTTCGTTCTCTTCAGTTTCAAAGATATATGAGTCTGGAGGTGTCTTAGCTGCTTCTAAGTATTTATATATCTGATCATCAACGCTTTTTATTCTCTCTATTAAGTCAAATAAATCGCTAGAGCTTTCGAACACGTCAAATACTGCTGCTCTTAGTCTATTCCTTAATGTAATATCATCAGGTAAGTAGAATTCTGATAGTAACTCTGCGACGTCTTCGGGGTTAAGAACACCAACCTTTGTCATTAGTACTGGATCTAACCCCAGCTTTGTTCCACGTTTAACTGTTATTGCTTTGAAGCCCAAAATGTCTGCCAACTTAACGTATTCGTTTTCAGGATCAATTCCCCATAGCTTAATCTTGTATTTTTCCTTCATTCTCTTCAACAAAATTTTCAATGTCATTGATTTCCCTGAGCCAGTCTCTCCTAATATTACGATGTTATGGTTATTTCTCATGAATGGGTTAAACAACACTGGCGAACCAGAATCGGAAAATCCTACAAATATACCCTCAGAGTCTATAAGATCTTCCGAGATTAGCGGATAGAATTCCCATGATGCTGTTAGCGTGTCTACATACACTGATTTGACAGAGTTCGCAAAAGGTATGAATAAAGCTACTGAAGTTTCTAAATTATAAAGAGCTTTTTGGTAAAAAACTGGAATATCTAAGTCAAATAATCTTGATCTAGCGATAGTTCTAGCCTGAAGGAATTTCTGCTTGAGTTCAGCTTCGTCCTTTCCGTATAGAATTATATATACCCACATTCTCAAAAGTTTGGCTTGACCGCCAATAATTGCTTGTAATTGTTTTACTTTCTCTAATTTCCTCATGATAATACTGTCTGTGCTCCCTAAACTTTCCAATCTCTTTCTCGATCTGTCAACAGCTGAAGCTGCAGAGACTGGGTCTAATGCCACCCATTTAATTACGATATCTCCTAAGCCAAAGTATTCATACAAAAAGCCCTCTGGCGCTAAATCTGGGAATTTATAAAATATTGCAGCTTGTGCTAGGGTTCCATCTTCCAAGATTACGTACTTAGCCGTAGCCCTTTTTACTTTCTTCCTAACTAATTCTCCTTTGGGATAATCAAGATCCTGATCTGTTATAAGATAGAACTTATTGAACATAATTTCATATTCTTCATTTTCATATTGGTATTTCGCTCTGTCCATTTGAACGTAAATTGTACCTCTGTCGACAGTATTCAATATCTGCAGAAATCTATTTTCTAACTGGTCTCTTTCTTCATCACTCAAAATCTCGAAAGGTGCTGGATCTAATTGATAGATGTTTAATTGCTTTTGCTGTTTCTCTTTTTGCTTTGTCTGTTTTTGTTCATGCTTCTGATTCTTATTGTTCTTATTGAAGATATCTAATAGGAACATCTCATAAGAAAAATGCCATATCTTTAAATAGTGCTCTCTCAATGCTTCAGTTTACTGGGGAGTAAATTCTATCGCGATTGCTCCAATCCTGTACTCCTATGTTAAGTTGAAAACATAATTATAACGACATTATGTATTAAATTCTATTTCTCATATTAAACTTTACAATCTTTATTGTCTTTATTCAGTAAAGCTTAATAATTCAAAATCAAAATATTAAATGATCAAAATGCCTTCGCGCGGTAAAAAACCAATTTCACAGAAATTGAAAAAGATGGAAATTAAAAGAGAGATATATCCATACATTAAACCAATTTATGATTATCATCTCAAAAAGGAGAAAGAGAAATTGAAAAAGAAAGAAAAACAGTAAGCGTAAGTATGAAAGAAGCTTATAGCGTAAGTGAATATCTCTCAATTTCTTATAGGTACTTCAAAAATAGTTTATTAGGAATAAATTATAAAAACAATATGATCAAAAGTTTTCAATAAAACTCTTTAATAAAACAAAAATAGTAGAAAAGCATAAGGTGGTAGGGTTAAGGTAGTATCGTAAAGAAAGAAATATCCGCTAAAGACCTCAACATACTAAATTAAAGAAAAACAACATTTCCCAGCTTCATGCAAGCTAGTTTTGAATTTCTTCTTGGGTTTTATTTAATAACTCAATTGTTGGTGCGTGCATGGCTGTAAGAATCTATAGTGTTCATGATATTATGTCGTGCTCCTACCCTTATTTACGTTATTTGAAAATGACAGATTATTTGACAATTTTTTACTGTTATTTAATTTTTACTATTTGCGATGGAACCCACTATACTCATTAAGGTTTAGCCTTGATATATTGCTATCGCATTAACTAAATAAAAGTTAGATCCAGTATGAATAACAAGAGTTACCACGTATTGTTGACCTACTTGTAACGAATCTACATTTCCAAAATACAACGTTATATCATTATTACCTGGATTTAGTACCGCTGGATTTATATTAATACTCGTTAATGATGTACCTTGAATTGTCGCTGAAACAATTTTTCCATTAGAAGGTGCATAAAGGCTTAAACGAACTGTTCCATCGCTTTTTATTATTCCTACATTAGTAGGATAGTATTGTGCTTGTGGGAGATTTTGATATTGATTTGGTATTATTGGCATAGGTTGATTAAGAGTAGAGGGTTCATTCTGTGGTGTTTGAATATATGGACTACTTTTAGCTTCTTCGACTACTTTTAGCATTTCGTCGCAATCCACTTTAGCTATATCATCGAAACGTGAATACTTTTCAACGAATTGTTTAACCCTACCATAAGGGTCATCAATAGCCTTACAACCAGAAAATATAATACGTGTTTCACTGAAAAAACTATAAGCTTCTTTATATGATATCCTAGCATAGCATAATGGTTCAACCTTACCATGGTCATTTTTTATATATAAAAGTGCTATATCATCTCTATTGATATAAGGGTAATATGCGTTAAAATTTGTTTCCTTTCCCGTACAACTACAAACTCTTGGTTCGTAAATTCTTAAAACCCAACATGTTGGCATTCAAATCCCACCTAGATAGCAATATAATATATAAATAAAAATATGATTATTAAAGGTTTTATAATCTTACGTTACAGTCTTGTAGGATTTTTAATATAATCGTTCTAAACGTTTAAGATATATCCTACGTTACATGTAATATTACATTAATTGAGGTAGACGGTACTTCAAAACTCTCACCTCCGATAATAACAATTCTCAGAAAGATATTCAGTTCTCCTACAAATTTCATTATAAATGAAAGATAAAAAATCAACAAACCCCCATCAAACCTTTAGAACTATTTCATTCGTTCTTCTAGGGGATGCATCGATATTAATGACAACATATATGATAATTTAATATGCATCAGAAATCGAGATCTTTTCAGTAATTTGAATAAGTTCATTAAGTTCTTGCTTGGCATGAGGCTCTGCCCTATTATGTCACTACAAGGGGAAGATATACAAAGGGACTTGAACGAGAAACGGATCATTTATATAAAAAGTGATAAATTTATGTTATGTTTCCCTAAAAGACGACAATATTAATCCTGGTCGGATCCTCAATTTTTTATTTACCAGAGCTTGGTAATGCAATAATGGAAACAAGATTAAAGATTTCTTAATCCTGCTCCCCCTTTTACACTAGCTCAATTTCTGAGACGTCATATGAGCATTAAAGATTTCTTAATCCTACTTAGGGGGGTTTAAAAAGATGTGATATTATAGAGTGAGGAAATATGACTTACAAAAGAAACCTTACAGCTAAGGAAAAAATTCTCCTAGTTCTCGCTGAAAAAGGTTCTTGTTCTTTGGAAGAATTGGAAAGGTATACAGGGATTAAGAGAAATGTCCTTTTAGTACATTTAACACAGCTTGCGAAAGAAGGAATAGTATATCGCGGTTGGGGTCACTTTGGAGGTAAAACTTTCAGAAAGTACTCTTTAAAATCGAAATATAAAGAAGAGCTTAAGCTGGACGATTAAGATTTACTCCCCAGTAAACCGTTAAAATAACGTCCTATCTTGATTTTAATCAGTAGTTTGAAAATTTCTTTCCATATTTATTTATGAAAAACCTAAATGCATAACAAAACCCGTTATTCTATCCCTTATGCCAATAACTCTATGGGCTCTTACGAGGCGAAGGTCCTGGGTTCAAATCCCAGCGGGCCCATAATTTTACGATACTTTTATTCAACTCCGCCGGTTTTATTACCATTGCATAACGCATGAGGAAAAAATACATAACGCACGTTTTGAGTATACTCACAAGGAGGGTTTGAAATGATAGATATCAAGAACATAGATGACAATATGAGGAGATTGTTACTAAAGAAGGCTTATGAAAAGCTAGGTTCTTCTATATACGAGAAGCTACAGAAAAGTAGAAGGACAATTTATGTATATATTAGGGGGTATGATGAAAGGGGGAGAGAGATCAGAATCCCTGATGAGGTTGTAGAGAAAGTGGTGAACCTACTCCCATTAGACGAAGTATATGAAGTACTAGAGGGCTTTTCACCGCGTCGGTATACTGTAAATGATATTATAGGTATATTAAGCAGAGTAAAACAGGATCCAGAGTTCAGAGAAGTCTTCTTTATGCTCCTTTCTAAAACCCTGGGGGATTATCTTAACACAACTACTAGCAAGTATATAGTAACTTCTGATGATATTGAGTTGTTTAAGAAGAAGTTGAGAGAGAAAAGTAAGAAGACAGCTTCAGACAGACTCGCTTACTTAACTAGGGCATTAGCAGACTTAAACTACCAGCTTTCTGCAGAGGACTTAAATGAATACCTACTAGAGGTAGAAGAAGAGTCTAAGGGTAAAGCAGAACATATTGCGAAAGCACTAAAATTATTCATTAAAGAAGTTGTAAGACTAAGAAGCCCCCAGTTAGCTAGAGAGCTCTATGACTCTTTTAAAACACCTAGGAGTAAGACTCAGTATAAACCACCGCCACTAGATCTGGATATATTAATGAAAATCTATGAAAACATAAGCGATTTAGCAGCAAAGTCATATTTTAGGTTATTAGTGGAAACTGGGCTACGAACTGGTGAATTGTTCGTACTAACAGTAGAGCATATCGATTTAGAGAAGAGAGTGATAAACATAATGAAAGAAAATCAAACAAAGAGAGCATATATTTCATTTCTACATGTCGAGACGGCAAATTGGTTAAAAGAGAAATATCTACCCTACAGAAATCAGTTCGTCGAGAAGTACTTTGACTCAGTGAAAAACTTGGCATTAATACAAGAAATAGACTTATTGAAGTGGAAAAACAAACTATTTCCCTTTAGGGAAGACAGAATAAGGGAGGAGATAAAGGAAGCTATGGATAAAGTTGGAGTAAGGTTCAGGTTATATGATGTGAGGTCTTTCTTTGCTTCATATCTAGCCAAGCAAGGAGTTAGCCCGCTTATTATAAACATCCTGCAGGGAAGAGCTCCCCCGCAGCAATTTAAAATTCTTCAAGACCATTACTTTGTGATCTCGCTGGAGGAATTGCAAAGGATATATGACGAGAAAGCACCAAAATTAGCCTAGATTAAGCTATGAGAAAACTCCTTAGAAAAACTCTAGAATAAGATCAACTCTAGCCTTTTCTTCGTAAAGCTTTTTCCACTTCTCATTTAGTGCTTTAGGTAAAAATACAGCGTAATTTTTGTTTGTTATCTTTGTCACTTTCTTAGCACCCAAAGGAATAATGGAAGAATCTATAACTAAATACGCATTATATGCTGACTCCGTAATGTAATTGTTATATGCCCTAGGTATGATAACCATAAAGTATTCCTTAAACCCACTGATTCTGAGACCTGGAATGACCAACTGTTTAATTGTAAGCTTAAGCTCCATCATCTCACCAGCTTCCTTAACTTCTTTTCTGCAATAATGTAATGTGAAGCGTTAAGTAAAGCTTCATCCACTTCACTTTTTAATATAATATAATTTTGTAATAGATCTAAATATTTAGACTCTAACACAGCCACTCTTTGCTGCAGTTCTTTCAGTTGTTTCATAATCTTTTTGCTATTTCTTCTTGGCATTTTTACCACTCACCTTTTTGCATTTTTCCGCTACGAGGAAGAACACAATATCACCTTCGTATGATGGGATCCCTAATTCTTTCAAAATCTCATTAATGCAGTCATAATCGTATTCTTCCTCTTCTTTGTCTTTGCTATTGATTTTCATTAGGTTTACCCCCCAGTAAACTCTTAGTTTGAACGTAGCTCTCGTTAAGCCAACCCTTAATGTCGTTGTCCCAGATAAAACCACATTCCCACTCTATCTTACTGAGCTCAACTATCTCTCCTTGGTCCTGGACTTGCAGCCATATGTCACCTAGCTCACGCAATAGTTTAATAACGTCACAGTGATCAGTACTGTTAACATGAAGTTCTTCTTTGTGTCCGTTAAGATCCTCTATTACAATAATCATGCTACTCACCTCAGTTTACTGCAGGCTTCTAAGATGTCCTCAAAGTCTTCCTTGTCTCCAGCAGCGTTTGCTAGCCTGGTAAAGAAGTCACATATTATACGTTTCTCCCTATCATTAAGCTGGTAAAAGAAGCTGTCTTCCCTCCTTATCTTAACTAATGCTTGAATTAGTTCGTCAATCGTATAGTCCATATCTCTCACCCTGTAACCTTAATCTTTTGAACACGTTTTTCCCTTAGTAACAATTCTAATGCTTCTCGTATGACTTCACTTCTGCTGACTCTATTGTTCAAAGCGTAAAGGTCTAACTGTCTAAGCAATTCTTCGTCAACTTTGAACGTTACCACTCTCATCTCTTCCCTCACCAGTATAACATCCCTGCTAACGCTAACACCTTTACAATGCTTTCAGCTATCTTGAATTCGATTTCATCTACTATTACCTCTTTCCTTCTTTGTTTCAACAATTCCCGTAGTTCTTCTATCACTTTGTCAACATTTTCATCTCTGTCCAACTCGCTGTAGACTATTTCAATGATATCAGTAACGTATCCCTTTCTGTTAGTTCTGTATCTGCCAAAGATATCAGTAAACGCTACTTTGTATCGAGTCACTACTTTGTCATTTTTTCTGACAGTTCCTAAACCTTCAATGTAAAATAGCCTCAAGCTTCCTCCCCCAGCTTTTTCATCAGTTTTTCGTAATGCTTACTTAGTATGATGTCAATGATTTCATCGAGATTTTGTTCAACGAGGTAGTCAAGACTATAATTACTTAACAGCTCTATTTCATAGCCATCAGCTTTGTCCTGAACTTTGAAGCAAACTAGTTTAGCTGTCAATCTTCCTCACCGTCTACTCTTTCCTCGAAGGAGATTTCGTAAGTTATGATATTCAATGTTACCTTATTTTGATAGACAGTTAACCTAAATCGAAGTGGGATTTTTAAGTAGACCGCAGTGATCATCGCGTATCCTTCCTGAATTAATATTGACTCTATCAATATCTCTTCTGGGTCAACCTCAAAGTTAAAGTACTTACTAACCATTTTTGCTCCTAGGTTCTTTGTCTTAAGCCATAGCGTTTGTATATCAGTAAACTGTAATTCGTCTTGTAGTATCTTTATTGCCATGCCTCGTCACCCCATCCAGTTTTCCAATGTTTTTTGCTGGATCACTTGCTTCTTCTCTTTCTTCCTCTCTTCCTTTCTTTCCTCTCTTTCGAGAATCTCTCTGATTTCATCCTCATATCTGTCGACAAGTTCTTTCAAATCCTCGTAATCAAACTCAGCATTTTGAACATCTACCTCGAATTCTCCGTCATGAGTGCACTCTGAAACGTCATATTCGCCCCATTCATTCTTGTCGCAGAGACAGTTACGATAAGCGTAATCAGTTAATGTTTTGTAATCTATCGTTACCTTCATCTCACTCACCTTGAATTAGAGATCTCTGGAAATATCTGATCATATTTTAACATAACTGGAACTCTGGTGTCACCAAACGTTATACCTATTCTTAATGCTGTTTCTTCAAACCTAACAATGAACTTCTCTAATATTGTCCTTTGTGTTAGTGCAAACACTAAATACTCCTTGAAATTTGATTCCGAATCTATTTCGGCAAACGAAATAACATCAAAGTTTTGAGAGTGTAGTGCTTTGTCAATTGCTTTCTGAAAGAAGTCATACATGTCGTATGATTTGCCGTTTAATGTTACACATAGACCGTCATAATCTTTGCATTTCTCAATTTTAACAGAAGCTGCTGCCATCTTTCTCACTCCCTCTCGTCATCCATAAATATCTCAGCTAATTTCTCAGCAATAACCTCAAGTTCAGTTCTATCTGCTATTTCCTCAACTAAGAAGAATATCCCCTTTGCATTCAATCTCATTGCCTTCTCTAAGAACTTACTAAAAGCTATGTCTAACTTGCCTTTTAGGAAAGTCTCGTTCATGTCAAAATTCTTTATCTGTAACAATATGGTACTGTCGTAGTTTACTTGATATTTTACTACTTGTGAATAAACTCCTTGAAGATCTTCATAGAATCCTTCATCGTATCTAACAACTATGACTGAATCGCCCTTTATTTCTGCCCTATAATGAAATACGTTATCAAAAATATACTTACTCTGTGGGATTTGAACTTTAGTGGTCTTGGTCATCATTCTTTCTCACCTATTTTTTCTAAGATTTGTTGTACCCTCCTAGCCTTCTCTTTCACCTTGTTGATGAGCCATTTTCTGGCTTTGTCATCCACCTCAGCAATCATTAACATTTTTTCATCGCTGATGTGGATCTTACCCTTTAGTAACTTCCACTTACCAGTCTTGCTTACTAACTCATCAAGATACTCTGAAAAGACCTCTACAAATTCCTCCTTATCTTCAACATTTAAGAGAGATATCAAAAAAAGTAGATCTTTTTCTTCCAGGTCTAGGGGCTCTTTGCCCCTTTCATCCTCCATTTGAACCACCACTTGTGCCATTTGTTATCACTAAATAACAAATGACAGAACTAGTATTTAAATGTTACTATCTTGTAACATGTAAAAAGTAACAAAATAACCACCCCCCCAGAGAGTGTATGATGAAACTAAAACTTAATTTATGAGATTACTAGTTATTATTGTGGAAAAAATGCTAGAGGATAGATACATTAAGGAAGATTTTTGGTTAAGTGGTGCTGCTAAGTACTTGATTTCGCTTTATAGGTTAGGTGGAGAAAGCAATGCCAGAAAACTGATTGATTATATGTCTGAGCATTATGGCACTTCACATACCTCTTTTTACAGCTTGACCCCTGTACTAAAAGAAAAAGGATATATTGAGGTTATTGAGGATGGAAGGAAAAAGATTGTTAAGTTGACTGATAAGG
The DNA here is from genome assembly GCF_036967215.1 of Sulfolobus tengchongensis. Classification (NCBI taxonomy): domain Archaea; kingdom Thermoproteati; phylum Thermoproteota; class Thermoprotei; order Sulfolobales; family Sulfolobaceae; genus Sulfolobus; species Sulfolobus tengchongensis. The sequence goes on along the minus strand of NZ_CP146017.1, from coordinate 189 downwards.
GGAAGAAAATTGCTGAGAAGCTCTCTCAATTTGCTGACGAATTGTAACACTAGTTACTAACAGATAACTTTTTTATAGTTTCAGTGTTATTTGTTATTGATGAGTGATAAACAAGAAGTGTCAATCTTTCTCGATACACCAGCAAAGCTTCTAGTAGCCTTGTTCGAATTAGGTGGTAGAGCAAACATC
>NZ_CP146016.1:0-147500 GCF_036967215.1 Sulfolobus tengchongensis | reverse complement strand
AGGGATAGTGTAACGGCCTCATCGATATATAAGGAGTTAAAGGATAGTGGAAAGTTAATAGGGCTAGTGGATATACTAATAGCATCTCAAGCGATAAATAGAAAATTGGCCATCTTAACAAAGGATAAGGATTTCGAAAAAATAAGGGAAGTTAACATATTTTTAATTTGAATTGGTTAGAATGTTATAAAGGCTAAAGGCATTGCTATTTCTGGAAAGTTTTTGCGGTGATGTCTAATTCACAATTTATGTAAATTAGCTTAAAATTGAGATTTTTGAGAACTTTCTATTATGATATATTTCTATAAATTTTTAGGTGAAACTGGAGGTCAAATAATCTATTTAGTTTTTTTTTAAGTAAAATACATTTTAGAAATCAGCAATTATTTATTATTTTACAGTCTAAAAGGTTTCACGCAAGGGTTTTTCCTTATATAATAAATAATATTTTTTTAAACTAGTTCGTGAAAAATACACATTAAGCATCATCTCGTGTAATATCTTAGCATTCAATCCAGTACTTTTAATAATCTTCAGAATTGTTAGCACAACTCCTTCACGAGTGAGTGTCAGGATTGCATAAAATTCAGCTTATTTTAATATAAAGTATAAAATTAATTCTATGTTCCAAGTTATCACTTAATTAGAGGTTAAATTGGCTAACATAGATGTCAATTTGCCCAACTTAAGTATTATTCAGTTTTTCATTAATGAGATAGATTTCAAATAATTATTCACTGGATTTTTCTCACTCAAGACACTCTCGTGAAAGAGAAGCAGATAATACTAAATTATCCCTTAAGATCCTCAACATTTACTTATTACCAGTGTTCTCCCTGACGTGCATTCATCATTTTTCAGCAAAGACCAATTAGAACATCCAAGAATTAAATATGACTTTAAAAGTTATAAGCCTTAAGATTGACTCAAGTAAGACTAGGAGAGTCAGGGTAATTGAAGTTGTAATTATTAATCCGAATATATAAAATATAGAGTAATCATGAATAAAGTTAATCTTATGCATATTTAGATAAAAAGAAACAACGCAAATTTTGCAAAGCAAAGAGCTTTTCACTCAATTAGTTTTCCATCGTTAAATTTTCTATACTTTTCTATCTCAAATTTGACTTCTTATCCTACATCATAATATTCTTGTAAGAGAATTATTAATACGCTTCCTTTATAGTTACAGAGCAAGTACTTGGACTCTCCTAAAGCTTCCACAGATTCTACGTAGCAAGTCAAGTTACCTTTTCCAACGTGGACCCACTCTGGCCTAAATCCTATTTCTTGAACTTTTTCTCCTACAGTTTCACCTGGCAACATCGGAAATTCTCCCGCCAATTGTGCTATCCATTTAGTTTTAGGATATTCATAATTCGAATTCTCCTGCATGAAGTACTGCTATTATTCTATCTGCTAAGCTTCCTTTTGATCGTGAGTAACGTAAATAAAAGTGCCCTTTAGTTCCTTCTGGATTCTTTTTAGTTCACCTCTAGCTGTCGTTCTTACCCTAGCATCTAGATTGCTTAAGGGTTCATCGAGAAGAAAGTATGAGGTATTTCGTACTATTGTCCTAGCCAATGATACTCCCTGCTGTTGCCCACGACTAATTTGGGTTACTTTCTTATTCTAAATATCTCTGAGATATACTCAAAAAACGGTAACGTAATTAGGGTTTGAACAAAATACTTCGTATCTAATATAACGATAATATGCGACATCTCTTTATTGGAACGTAATTCTTAACTTTCAAGTAGTTTCACAGTTCTCTCAAAGGCTTCTTTCGCTTTCTGCGCAATTTCTTGTGGTACTTTTACTTCATAGATTTCCTCTTCTAAGGATTTCTTTACTTTCTCTAACGTTATCATATTCATATAGGGACATCTCGCACATGCACAAGCTTCAGTAGTTACTAGGGGGTAAAATCTCTTATTAGGTACGTTAATCTGTAACGCGTTTATCATTCCTATTTCAGTTGCGACTATGAATTCGTTATAAGGAGATTGTTTTGCATACTGTATCATCTGATTTGTTGAACCTACGAAATCTGAGGCCTCTAAGACTTCTAAGGGCGATTCGGGATGCGAAATTAGAATTGCATTTGGATATTTCCTTCTCGCAAGTTCAACTAATTGTCTAGTATAGTTTGCGTGTACTACGCACCTGCCATTAGGAGGTACTTTAATTATTCTCTTATGAGGAACTTTTTGTTGGATGTAGTTAGCTAGATTTGCGTCTGGTCCAAATAGTATAGTATTTGCATTTAGTTTTTGTACTACTTTTACTGCTGTTGATGAAGTAACAATGTAATCAGCTAAAGCTTTGACGTAAATGCTAGTATTAATGTAAAGTACTATTGGTGCATGTGGGTACATTTCCTTATATTGTTTTAATGTCTTGACATCTAATGAGTCTGATAAAGAACAACCTGCATTAGGATCCGGTGATAGTACTTTCTTGTCTGGGTTTAATGCAGATGCTTGTTCAGCCATAAAGTATACTCCAGCAAATACGATGATGTCGGTGTTTGTCTTCATCGCCTTTAACGCTAAATCATAAGAATCTCCAGTAAAGTCAGATACTAATTGTATTGAATAATCCATGTAGTTATGCCCTAAGATTATTGCATTCTTTTCCTTTTTTAATCTCTTTATCTGATTTATTATCTCCTCGATTTTACCCATGTTCGAACAAGTGTTCGTATATCCTCCTGGTATAAAAACTTTTATTATAAAAAAAGTTTTTATTTAACAGAACACATGTTCGATTATGATCTACATCTTTGGAAGTGGCGTAGCTGGACTGAGCGCTGGAATATCATTACGTAAAGCTGGATATAAAGTAACGATAATTTCCAAAAAAATCAGATCAGGTTCGAGCTACTGGGCTAAGGGTGGAATTGCCGTAGCGACTAGTGCTGACGATTCTCCAGATCTTCACGCTCAAGATACCATAAGAGTTGGTGATGGTCTATGTGACGTAAAAGTAGTCAATTATGTTACCCATGAAATACGTAATGTGATCTCGACTCTTGAAGAGTGGGGGTTTATTTTCGATAGCGATTTGAGATTGGAAGGAGGTCATTCTAAGAGAAGAGTTCTACATAAGACTGATGAAACTGGAAGAGAACTTACTAACTTTCTCTTAAATTTAGCATTAAAGGAAAGTGTTAACATTATTGAAGATAGGTTATTGGGGTTAAGAACTAAAGATGGAAGGATAACTGGATTCGTTACTGAGAAAAGAGGAGTCATAGATGCTGATAAAGTGATTTTAGCCACTGGCGGATATGGGTATCTCTTCAAGTTTACTTCGAATCCAGATACGAACTTAGGTGAGGGGATAGCAATTGCCTTTAAGGCTGGTGCTTTAGTTTCAGACATGGAATTTATTCAATTCCATCCAACTATAGGGTTCTTCGGAAACGAACCATATCTGTTGACTGAGACGTTAAGGGGTGAAGGAGCGATACTGGTAAATGATAAGGGAGAGAGGTTTGCCTTTCAGTATGATGCTAGAGGTGAACTTGCCTCCAGAGATATCTTAAGTAGAGCAATTTATGATCAGTATCAGAAAGGGCATAAGGTTTACATGGACCTTTCACAAATTGGGAGTTTTGAGAAAAAATTCCCAATTTTAAGCAGATATGTAGAAAAATACGGGAAGAAGATTCAGGTTTTTCCAGGAGCTCATTTTACAATAGGTGGAATTAGGGTAAATTTGAGGGGAGAAAGTAATATTAAAGGGCTTTACGCAATAGGTGAGGTTTCAGATACTGGTTTGCATGGTGCAAATAGATTGGCTAGCAATTCCTTAGCTCAAAATTTAGTTTACGGCATTAATATACCTCAATATATTGATAGATGGGAAGGGTTAGAAGTAGACGATTTCATGAAGATTGAGAGAATAAGAGTAAAAAGTGGGGTTAGATTAACCATAGAGGAGATTAGAGAAAATAATTGGAATTATCTGGGAATTATTAGAAATGCTGAGGGCTTATCAAAGTTAATTAGTATTTATGAAAATGCTGATACAATTTCAAATACTCCAGAATCCTTTGCGTCCCTAATATCATTATTAGCCTCTAAATCAGCGTTTTTGAGAACTGAGAGTAGAGGTGTACATTATAGAGATGACTTCCCTCTTAAAACGTGGAAAGATGGCAAGAGAATATACTTTAGGATGGTGAGCTAAGTTGATTGATTGGGTTTACGTTAAAAGGATGATTGACTATCTTGAAGAAGATTTAATCCCGGAAGATATAACTTCAAAATACTTAGAGGGAATGCGAGCTAGAGGATACGTCAAATGTAAAGATCAAGGAATATTAGCAGGTAATAGATTTATTTTGCCTTTTCTAAAATATCTGAATTTTAATATAATTGCTAGCATTAAGGATGGTAGTGAAGTTAAGAGAAATGACGTGATCCTAGTCTTTGATGGCGATGCTAGTAATGTATTAAGTGTGGAAAGGTTTGTTCTGAATTTTATTGGTAGACTTTCTGGAATTGCAACCATTACTAATCTAATGGTTAAGAAAGCTAAAGAGGTAGATCCCCATGTAAGGATAGCCGGTACTAGAAAAACCACACCTGGATTTAGAATTTTCGAGAAATACGCTATAGAATTAGGTGGAGGTGATCCTCATAGATATAATTTATACGATGCGGTCTTGATAAAGGATAATCACATATCACTATACGGAGATTTAGAGGGTTTAGTAAAAAAGATAAAGAACGAGGTCTCTTTTACTAAAGTCGTTGAAGTTGAGGTATCATCATATGAAGACGCAATAAGGGCATATCAAGCCGGAGCTGACGCCATACTACTAGATAATATGAGACCTCATGAGATCATTCCTATTGTAAATGAGCTTAAAGGAAAGATTATCTTAGAAGCATCGGGAGGGATAACTCCTGACAACGTTAAAGAGTACGCTAAAACTGGTGTAGATGTGATATCTAGCGGGTATATTACACATAGCTCTAGGTCGTTAGACTTCTCATTAGACGTGGAGAAATTTGGGTAAAGTTTTATTTACGATCTTAAAGGGTAGTGTTACAATGCTTGTGATCAGAGAGTGCCGATTAAGCTTCGATGAGTGTGTGGAAAGACTTATAAATGCGATAAAGAATAGTGGAGCTGAAATTTTCGCTATTATTGATCATTCTGAGAATGCTAAAAAGGTAGGACTTAATTTGGATCCAACAAAGGTGATTTATTTTGGAAATCCTAAAGTTGGTACACTTTTAATGTTTGAAAATAGAAGCATCGCATATGAGTTACCGTTAAGGTTTCTAGTATGGTTCGAGAATGGTATTACAAGGATAGGGTATAAGAGACCCAGCGAAATAGGTAGAGAGTACAATATATCTGATAATAAGAAGGAGATCTTAGAGAAAATGGATAAGTTCATTGAGGGTTTGCTCTCTGTTTTTCTTCAATGATAAATTCTATTAATTCATCTATAACTTTTCTTACTGCTATTAGAGGTTTCTCATGAGACATGAGAAAATCTTTACCTTTTTCAGTTATATGATATTTCTTTATTTCTTGTCCTTTACTATTTTTAGCTTTTTGAGAAGCAATTAATCCCCTTTTTGTCATATTCTTGAGTATGACGTATATTGAACCCTCAGGTAATCTATAATCCAGTTTCTCAAGAACTATCTTTTCTAACTCATAACCATGTCTTGGTTCCTCTATTAGGGATTTAAGAATGATAAGGGTTATTACACCACCAAGTATTTTTTCTGTTCTTCTAGCCATTATATATGTATGTAATTTATGGATAAAAAAATTATCCAAATAATGGAACTTTACTTCTCTTTGGTGGTTTAGGAATTAGCAACACTAAACCAGCAGCAATAAATGCCATTATTGTAACAATTTCACTGGCAAAAACTAGATTCGTAACTTGTGATATAGCACCTACAATTATTGGGCCTACGGCACCACCTCCTGTAACCCCCAGCCCCCAGACTAGAGAGTTGGCGAATCCAGAGGAATTTCTAGGTACAAAATCCCCAACTATTGATAACATTAAAGGAAATGCGCTGAAGTTGAAGAAGCCGAAGAGTGCCAATAAGCTTACATTAGGTATTATTAAAAAGCTCAACATAGCTAAACCAGCCCCTAATGTGGAGATTCCGTAAATTAATCTTCTTCCAATTCTATCCGATAGTAAACCCAATAGTGGTTGCCCTACTATAGCTGCCGCTAATGCTATACTTATTATCTCACCTAAATTAACGTTATAAGAATAGCCATAATTTTCAACTAATAGCGTAGGTAAGAATTGTGATATACCTTGGCCAAATACACTTCTTAAAAATGCAGTTATTGTAAGAATTATTATTACAGATAGTGTGCTTCTACTGGCAGATTGTTGCTGTATAGGCTTAGGATCTTCCTTTGATATTGTAATTTTAAATATCAATGATGGAATTGCTGCAACTATTGATACTATTCCTAATATTATGGAATCTATAACCATATTTCTATGGAGTAGAGCAAATAACCCTAAAGTTAGTGTTGGATATATTGCTCTTCCAAGGCTACCCATAGATCCGTTTATTCCTAGTGCAAATCCTGCGCTTCCCTTATAGGTTATTGAAAGCATAGCCGCACCTAATGGATGATAAAATGTTGAAGCAAATCCCGCAAGCCCAACTGCTAGGAATATTAGCGGCAATAAGCGAAGTTGAAGTGAAAAACCAAATAGTATTAAGCTAATTCCCCATAGCAATATTCCTATTCCCATTATTCCAGAGTAATTGTTGGTCTTATCAGCTACCCTTGACACTAGTGGTGAGGTTAAGGCTGATACGCCGAAGAAGAATACTCCTGATAATATACCAATTATTAGCTTAGTTAGGCCTAGGTAAGTTATTAGGAAAGTGAAGGTGATGGGAAAGAACCAACTATTTCCGTCGTTAATGAAATGAGATATTGAAGTTAAGGTTAATATCCTAGATTTCATAAGCATAGATTATTTGCTTATCCCTAAAAAACTTATCCATTAAAGTTTAGATAAGTTTACGATCGCTCTATATACTTCTGCATTACTCCAAGCTTGAGCTATACATCCTCTTGGCTTGTATGGAGGAATATCGTCAAATATTTCTGGAATATATCCTTGATTTTTAGTCGCGTGTGAGAGTAGTGGGTTAAAATACTCTAGGAGAAGTTTAAGTTCTATTACGTTACTTTCTAATCGCAACTTAGCATCAATATACGCTCCTAATAACCAAGGCCATATGGGGCCATTGTGATAAGCTTCATCTCTACTTTTTCTGTCTCCCTTGTATACTGGCTTGTAACTCGGGTTATCTCTGCTTAAAGTGCTCAAACCGTATTGTCTGAGAAGCTTATTTTCCACTGTTGAGAGTACATTTAACGCTAAGTGCTTATTATCAATTATTGGAAAGGGGAGAGAGATTGCAAGGATTTGGTTTGGCCTTATACTATCATCAGGTCTCATATCCCAATCTATATAATCGTAAAGACCATTTCGTGAAATAAATCTCTCTATAAATGATTTCTTAACCTTTTCCGCTTTTTCTGCAAATCCTTCACCATTATCACCCAATTCCTTCGCTAAAAATTCCGTAATTTTCAATGCGTTATACCACAAAGCATTTATCTCAACTGCACTTCCTTCCCTGGGAGTTACAATCCTACTATCATAAGATGCGTCCATCCATGTCCTAGGAGCGCCTTTATGAAAGATGAGATTGTCGATATTATAGACTATCCCATTTCCTTTAGAATACCAGTCAACGATATCTAACACTGTGTTGAACACTTTTCTTATGAATTCCTTATCGCCAGTGTAAAGGTAAGTTTTGTAAATAGCGTTTATAGCCCAAAGCGAAACATCAACACCCCTATAAACTGGCTCGCCGTTATAGCTGATGAAGTTGTTAGGTAGCATTCCTTTATCTTCAAGGCTAAGATACCTTAAGATTATGTCTTTTGCGATATCATATTGTTTGTCTATTAATAATAGCCCTTCTAAAGATACAAAAGTGTCCCTCCCCCATTCATCAAACCAATGATAACCGGCGATAATTGCCCAGCCATTCTTACCTTTAACTACGAAGTCCTTTCCAGCAACTGATAACATTCTCAAAATGTCGAAATGTTCGTTTTCTTCGCCTTTAATTTCTTTAGGCCTTTCATCATAATACGCAATAACAGAAAATCTGTTTGAAGAGGATATCACACAAAATGGATTATATAAATCTTCTATATAGTTATTACCTAACTCTTGATCTAATTTGTAGATAAAATTATAATACCAATAATTAGTTTCAATCAATTTAAAATTCTCAAAGAATTCCATATTTAAAATTCTTTTACCATCATAGAATATACGAACAATGTTTGGAGATAAAAGTTCATAAGTGAAAAATTCATTTTGGGCCTTTTTAGCTATGTGATGACTTCTAAAAGTAATGAAGGGACATATCTTAAACTTACCCTTCGTAGCATTATAGGTCACTGTTATTGCGTTATAGCCCTTATGAACTATGAGAGTTTTATCTACTTGTGAATAACCAAAGTCGTAGTGCCAAACTACTTTATTATTACTATTTTTATTGACATTAGTCAAATATTTGTAACCGTCTGGATAGTAAACGTTAGGATAATGATTTGTGGACATTGGGTATTCGTCTCCATTAATTAATAGGAAATCCTCAATTTTCGAGAGAACTAAAAACCTATGATGAGGAGGATTTAAGGGTACTACCAAATAACCGTGGTATGTTCTAGCGTTAATTCCACATATTGTTGATGATGCATAACCACCTGTTCTAGTTGGCAGAACCCACTCGTTCTCCTCACATTGGTCTAAGGTAAACATCCAAGGGTTATATTTAACTTAAAAGCTTATTAATTGCTATTAAGAATTCCGCGTGAGACCAAACTAAAGGTGTAACAGAAGTAGGTTCAAAGGTTTCTGGATCTACTTGCTCGGGTAAAAAGCCGGTTGGTAATGCCCTATTGGTTACCCACTTTATATATTCGTTTGCCTTAATTTTATCATTAATCGATGCATAATATTCGGCTATCCATAACGTAGTAATTAACCAAGGATTTGGTTCCTTTTTTCTTCTTTGATACATGTCATTTTCATATCTTATTATACCTCCATTTACCTTCAGCTTATTTTCAATTTCATTTATAGTATTTATCATAATTTTATCATTAGCATCTACAAGGCCAAAAAAGAATGGTGAATAAAGGCTGGCATCTACTATCAAATCTGGATTGTTTTCTTCGTCTATCCTTCTAATGAACCTCCCATTATAAACCATCCTTTTTAAAGTCATTTCTTTCAATAGACTCGCAGTGTCAACTAAGTCTTCACTTAAGATTTCATCCCCTATATCTTGAGCTAACTTTGCACCTTTAGTTAACGCGCCATAAACTGTAGAGATCGTATAAATGTGGATACCATATCTTTCTTCCCATAAATCAAAAGATGGCTTTGGCAATCCTTCCTCCATAAATGATACCATGAACCTTAAAGCTGGTCTAACGAATTTCTTATAGATAGAAGCTATCTCGTCTATATCCTCATATTTTTCATAATGGCTTGCAATTGCCCAAACTTCTAATGCCGTTTCATCTTCTTGAATTGGATATATTCTCTTTCCCTTATAAAACCAAGGATGCCAAGAACTGGCAAGAGTTGTATTGGGATTATATTTATGATAAAGAAAACCTTCTGAGCTAACTAAGTTCGAGATAAACTCAAAATGTTTCAAGGCTAATTCCTTATACCCGGCAAGATCTAGCGCATAAGCTGCTATCGCTGCATCTCTTGGCCAACAGTATTGATATGAATCTCCATAAAGCTTCACGAAGGAAAAATCTGAAGAGGCTATTATCGAACCGTTAATATCCATGTGATTTCTTATCACGAGTAAGCTAACGTCGTATATCCTTTTAATATCTTGAATCAAATGATCATTTTTTAATCTATTCTTCTTTAACCAATTTCTCCAAAACATATAGGCTAGCGTAAATGAAGTCTCTACAGTTGCAAAGTTTATTTTTCTTATTTTTTGCCTTAAATCTTCTAAATTTCTATCTGCCGCAATTAAATAATATATTTTTGAAAAGGAATTAGGTTCAATTCTTAACTCAATACCTAAACTTGAATTGACGTCTCCATTATCTATTCCACTAAGGCCTAAGTGTCCATCGTAAATGTCTCCAATTAGATCACCTTTCCCTATATTATACTCCGAGAAGGATGAAGTACTTGTAAATGCTTTAAATCCCAAATATCGCTTAGACTTGTAATGAATTATTGAGAAAGTTGATGGATCATAGAATGCGGTATCTCCGAAAGGATTCGAATATAAATTTATATCATGTATGAAGAACATTTTCACATTTTTTTGAATATTTGTATTATTTACTAGCCTTATGATAGAGTAATATATTGGCTCATCTACATCTACAAAATTGTAGGAAAGGAGAGACAAGCCTAGTTTTTTAATCTCACTCCTAATTTCAACTACATTAGCGTCATCTAAGTATGATATACTTGTGTTCCACTCGTCATCTAAGGACAATATATTTTTTTCAATATCCCAAATTGCAATTCTGATTGGATTTCCGGAAGTCTGATTTTCCATTCCTATATAAGGATAATAAATGTCAACTATTCTTCCCTTTTCATCAAAATTAATCAAAAGCCTACCATTTCCTATCGAAGAAACTCTCATGGTAAATGCCTTTTTATGCTAATATTTTATGTTAATATTGTATCATGGATCTTACTACCAGAATTTATAATTTTATGCGGGTAGATTCGTGAATTTATAATCTCACTACCTTCACCTATTACTACATCATCTGCTATTACACTATTTATTATCCTAACTGGTCTATCTAGGCTAGACCTTATTTCTACATGTCTAGCTATGATGGAATTTTCAATATATGCATAATCACCAATATAGCCCCTATCCATGATTGCGCTTCTTATTATTTTCACACCCTTCCCCAATATGGTAAAGTTATCTATATTAGATTCTTCTATATAAGTATCGTTACCTATCTGGCAATGTCTACCTATAAGTATGTCACCCTCCATTTTAATAAGGCCTTGTTTAAATTTCCTCTGAATCTCTCGTCTCCTTTTTCTGGAGTCTGGACTTGCGCCTTGTACAAATATACGTCTATTTGGATCTATTCTTTTACCTCCAATCTCTGAATCTGGCAACGTACGTAATAGTGTAATCATCGCATCTAGGTATCTCTCTGGCGTGCCTATATCGAACCATATTTCCTTCATAGGATATCCGTAAACTGGATAGCCTTTATTTATTAAATATGGAATAAAGTCTTTCCCAAAATCCATTTTACCCATTTTATACATTTCCATTATATCATTACTTCTCAATATCTTTCTTATTTCTGGTGACAATATGTAAATTCCAGTATTTATCAGATTAGAGGGAGCCTCTTCTTTCCTTTTAGGTTTTTCGACAAATTTCTTTATAGCATAACTCTCAGTTACGTCAGCTACACCGAATTCGCTTAAATCTCCTTCATATTCTTTCAACACTATAGTCATCAATGCGCCTTTAGACTCATGAAACTCCAATGCCTTATTTACATCTAACTTAAAGATATTGTCCCCTTGAACCACTATAATAGGTTCGTTAATATCATAATACTCTACGTTTATCCTCACGGAATCTGCATTACCGATACTATCAACTCTGGGTTGATACTTAAAATGAACCCTAGGCTTTATTTTATATCTAGCTGAAAATCCTATACCCTCCTTAAATAGGTCGAACAGTGATCTATAGTTTACATACCCCCTTACACCAAAGATGAACTCCTTAATACCTTGCTTGGCTAATTCTAATATTGTATATTCTATAAGTGGCCTGTTGAGCAATCTCACTGCAGCCTTAGAGGTTTCTATAGTCAACGGACGTAATCTAGTCGCTTCACCGCCTATTGGTATTATAACCTTTATATCTGATAAATCCCAATTTGCCATCAATTAATATTTATGAATGCATTACTTATAAAAGGATATGAAAAGGATAATATTAGGATTTGAAGTTCATCAACCGTTTAGAATCCGAAAGGACTTCTTTTGGAATCCTAGATTTAGGCAAAATCTTGAAGATAGATTTTTCGATACTGAAAGAAATAGGGAAATATTTGAGCGAATAAAAAAGAATTGCTATATTCCAGCAACTAGCATAATACTTAACTCTATTGAAAGAGCGGAAGAGGAGGGAAGAGAAATAAAGTACTTTTTTTCTATCTCAGGGACTTTCCTTGAACAAGCAGAAAGATGGGGAAAAGAAGTTATAGAACTTTTTCAGCAATTATCATACACTCATAAGGTAGAATTTCTAGCCCAAACATACTATCACTCAGTAACTGGATTATGGGAAGACAAGAGTGAATGGAAAGAGCAAGTTAAAATGCATAAAGAAGCGATAAGGACGTACTTTGATCAGAATCCTACTACATTTGAAAATACTGAACTAATAACCAACAAGGAGATTGTTGAAGAAGCTGAAAAAATGGGATTTAAAATGATATTAAGTGAAGGTACTGAAAGAAATCTAAAGGGCAGAAGCCCAAATTACGTTTATAAGCTAAAACAGCATGAAATTAGAATACTTTTTAGAAATTACAGACTAAGTGATGATATTGCATTTAGATTTTCTAATCCGCAATGGGATCAATATCCATTAACAGCTTCTAAATATGCAGATTGGATAAGCGCAAGTGAGGGAAACGTAGGGTTAATTTTCATAGACTACGAAACGTTTGGAGAGCATCATAAAGAACATACTGGTATTCTTGAGTTTCTTAGATGGCTACCAATAGAATTAAGTAAAAGAGAAGTTGAAATGGTAACGCCAAAAGATGTTTACAATGACGTATATCATGAGATTGATATAGATCATACCACGTCATGGGCAGATATTGAAAAGGACGAAAAGAGCTGGTTGGGTAATATAATGCAGTGGGCCTATGACGATGCGGTAAGAAGGGGTGAGATGCCTTCCAAAGAATTAGGAAACGAGTATTTAAAGGTCTGGAGATATTTTACAACAAGTGACAATTACTACTACCTCTTCCTAGGCTCTGGCGGTCCTGCTGAAGTTCATTCGTACTTTAACGCTTTTGGCTCTCCTATAGACGCGTTTATAAATGAGTTCTATGCGATAACAGCATTTATACATGAAGAGCTTCAGAAACTGAGTATAAAAAATGAGCCATATATATTTACTTTAGGAAATAAAAGAGCTTCAATAGCATGGAATGAAAAGGAATTCATGGAAGTAGTAATGAGAGATGAAAGGTTTAAAGCTCATTTAAAGAACTTAAGGCTGTGGTTAGGAAATGAAAAGGATTGAATCACTTTGGATTCCAGAGGATATTAAAAACGTATGGATGATAACGTTTGAGTTACAAAAAGTAGCAAGTATGGGAGGATTGGGTAACGCTACTTACAATATGGCTAAACATTTAGCAGAAAAGGGATTAGATGTAACCGTTTTCATGCCTTCTCATGGCAGACACCTAGACGATTACTACAGATCTCTTCTAAATCTGAAACATATTGACTTAAGAATAGAGGGAAATAGAAAAGGCCTAGATTATAATTATTATCCTTATAAAATTGGATTTGAAGAGGGAAAATTAGATAATTTTAAAGTAATTTTAGTAAAGGGATTAGATTATAATACAGGTAGAATATTAGATTCGTGGAACATCTATGATAATTCGATGGAGAAATCAGCGTTATTGGCTAGAGGCTTAGAGGGATTTGTCTTAAATAATCTACAAAATCTCCCAGACATCATACACGCACAAGATTGGCATGCGGTAATACCAGCTGTCAAAATTAAACAAGTCCTAGAGGAAAGAAGAATAATTATGCCAATCCTTTATACTATACACTTATTAAACTACGTAGGTGCGCCGTGGCATTACGCCTCTCAAGACTGGGCTGGAATAGAAGATTGCTCTCATTATATCTGGATGGTATCAATGCATAAACTTTACAAATATTCTTATGTATGGGATGTTCTTTCGAACGGAAAAATAGAGAAGTTTGGTTGTTATGAAGCTGATATGATAAGTAGTGTTAGTTACAGCTATTTGAGTTTTGACGTATTTAACTTCGCCGGAAATTGGATCGCTAACAAGTCTTGCGTAACATATAATGGCACGGATTGGGATGTAGAGGAGGTAAAAAATAAGGCTACTACAACATATGGAACCACAGATAGAAAAGAGTTAAGAAGAAAGCTTCTTTCGTCATTACATTCTTTGAGAGTTATTCCAGAAGATTATATAACGGGCAATATGTTATGGAATAATAGAGGCAGATTAGGATTAAGGGATGATTGGACATATGATGATCTGGCAGAAGGACCTTTAATGCTATTCACTGGAAGATTGGTATATCAGAAGGGTATAGATTTGCTTTTAAGAGCTATGAAAATAATTGTAAATGAAATAAATAATGCTAGACTTTTGGTTTTTGGAATACCATCTGGAGACTATAACTTACTCTGGGACATAATAGAAAGAGCAGCAGAGATAAGAGATAATGTAAGATTAATAGTGGGTAGAATGAATCATGATCTATATAAATTGTTTCATTACGCATCTTCAGTGTTTGTAATACCATCTAGATGGGAACCATTCGGTATAAATTCAATAGAAGCTATGGCTGTGGGGTTACCGGTAGTAGCTTATGCTGTGGGGGGTTTAAGGGAAACTATAGTTGATATTAGAGAGGACAAAGATAATGGTACGGGATTATTAGCAAAACCCGAAAGCATAGACGACTTAGCTAAGGCTATAAAAATTGCGTTATATCTATCAGAAGCATCAGAGAATAATAAAAGTGAATTATTGCACAACGTTAGTGAACTTGGAATAAATGATGTAAATTATTGGAATAAAGTGCGTGAGAATGCCATAAATAGAGTTAGGACTAAGTTTAGATGGGATGTCGCAGTGAACTCTTTAATAGAATGCTATAAAAAAACTCTTGAAATGGCTAAGTATAGAGCATTAGCCTCATTTTGAGGAATTAACATGAAGCTAAAAGAAGCTTTAGATAAAAAAGATATTGAGTATTTATTAAAATCCATAAAAGAAATACTCACCCTATTGAAAAGTAAGGATAGCTCAGAAAGGGATATTGGATGGAAATCAATAAACCTATTGTTAGATAATGGAAACATTAAAGAGCTAATCCCGTACAAGGCATATTTAAGGTCATTGTTATGGCATAGATTACAAGGCGTCAGAGATGAAGCTTGGAGGAATTTACATATATATAAGATCTTACAAGTAGAAGGGATTGAGAGAGCCCTTACTGCTTATTCGGATAAGATAAAATGGTCTGCATGGAATAATGTATTGAAACTAATCCAGCTAGAAATTGTTACTAAAACTTACGTTAGAAGTATTAGATATACGTATTGGAGATTATTAAGAAGCATTTACCCTACAATAAGAAAGAAAGCGTGGAGATTATTTGTAACACTAGTTCATGAAGGTATCTTCGATTCGTCTGATAAAGATAGGTTTTTTGAGTTTCTAAAGAACAGAAAGGCAAATGTTAGGATATTAGCTTGGAGGACTGCGATTTTATTGCTCAAGGAAAACTTCATCACTTTAGAAGAATTAAAGGCAAATGTCAAGTATCTAGAAGAACTAACATTACATCAAAGTAAAATTAAAAAAGTTGCTGAGAAATTAGTTAAAGAATTAACTTGAAAGTTGGAATAGTTGGTGGTGGCATAGTAGGCTTATTCACGGCTTATTATCTGACTAGAGAAGGAATAAAAGATCTAGTGATCTACGAAAAAAGTTTTCCTGGTGCAGGTTCCATTCACGCTGCTGGATTAATAGAACCATATAGATTTGATAGAATAAATACCATAAATATGGTTAAAAAGATGCTAAAGTATAAAATAAATGGAGCCACGGACATAAAGGAAGTCGATAAACTCTGGTTAACCGAGCTTATTAAAAATTTGGAAAAGAATCCACCTCAGGACGCTTGGGATACACTAAGAGAAATGGCTAGATTCTCCCTATCGGAATATAAAAGATTAGCAGAAGAAAAAAACGATTTTGATTATCATGAAGATGGCCTTTTAGAATTGTATTATAGTCATAGAGAATTAGAGAAGGGAATAGAAGAGGAACGAAAAAGCCCTTTTAATCCCAAATTTGAAGTGATGGAAGTTGAAGGCTTTGCTGGTGGAATATTCTTTCCAGAGTTAAGTAGAATTTCTACTGAAAAATTCATTAATAGAATTATAAGGGAAATAGAAAGTAACGTTACTATCGTAAATAAGATGGTTAACAAAATATCAGAGGATGGATATATAAACGACGAAAAATATGACGTAATAGTGGTCGCTTCCGGAATATGGTCTAGATATCTAAAAGTACCAATAACTGCGTTTAAGGGCTATGGATATAGAGTAAGGGGAGTTAGTAAATTAAAGCAAGCCTCTGTTATCGTTGATTATGGTTTGGCAATATCTCCCTTAAGCGATCATATAAAAATAACGGGTGGTTTCGACGCTGATTTCTCAAATGATTCTATAAGAGCTGAAGGGTTTCTAAAAAGGGCTGAAAAGATTGTGGATATATACTACGTATATGATCTTAATATTGGCTTTAGACCTTGTTCCCCAGATGGATTCCCAATAATAGGAAGGAAAAACAATGTAGTGTTAGCTACTGGAGCTTGCAGACTAGGATGGAGTTATGGACCCGCAATTGGCAAATACGCATCAGATTTCGCATTAAGTAAGGTTACTGATCTTGGTTATATTTCCAGATATTATCATCAATAAAATGATTTATGTGATATTTCGTATAAGGTTAAAATCTGCTTTTAGTCTATATTATAATTTATTATAAATTGAAAGATTTTAGATTTTGTAGAGGCAACATATAAAAGTAACAACATTTGTAAAATGTCGTGATAGGCAGTGTAACTCTTAATATGGTAATTCATCTCAACTTCACTTTAGACTGGTTAAAATCTTATTGCCTAATTATAAACAGACTTAATTTTATTCAGAAGTAGTCTTTCAATTGCGTACATGCTATTGAAACGTATTTAGCGCTAGCTTTAAGGAAATCATTTAAACCATTAATGCGTAGAGTATTATTGATGAGCGAAAGTCAAGAGCTTAGAAAAAAATTAATTGAAGCCAAAAAGCTGATCCTTGACGGGTTTGTTGAGCAAGGGATAGATTTACTCTCTAAGATAATAACCCCTGAAAATATTAAGGACTCGAACTGGATCATATGTAATGTGATAGATACTGCAAGTTGCGATGCCGTTGTAAACATCTTAAATTCTTTAGGTAAGATATTTGATATATCTGCGTGTGCAAATATTAAGAGGATAGTTTATTGTTATGCTATTACGAATAAAATGAGTGAGTATATCGATCTAGCACTAGATACTATAGTTAAATTAAATAAGAAAGATTCTCTTGATAAATTATATAATGATTTAAAGAATGAGAATATTAAACCAGAATTTTTACTAAAGATAGGCATAGCGTATAGAAAATTAGGAGCAATCAGAGAAAGTAATGATGTATTAAGAAAAGCATGCGAGAATGGATTAAAGGAGGCATGCGAAAAGATTAAAGAAGTAGCAAGCAAGGTTATGTGATGAGAAAAACTAAGATAGTAGCTACTTTAGGTCCTTCCTCTGAGGTAAAAGTAAAAGAACTAGCCGAGTATGTAGACGTTTTTAGAATTAATTTTGCGCATGGAGACGAGGAGTCCCATAAAAAATACTTTGATCTCATTAAAACATATGCCCCAGAAGCTGGAATTTTAGTCGATCTCCCCGGACCTAAGCTGAGGTTAGGAGATTTTAATGGGCCAATAGAAGTGAAGAAAGGAGATAAGATAATTTTCTCCCAAAATAACGGAATTCCAGTAGATGATGAGCTATTCTATTCTGCAGTTAAGGAGGGTTCATATATTTTAATTGCAGATGGCACAATAAGGGTAAAGGTAACTTCAGTCAAAAAAGATCAAGTAGAAGGAATAGTAATAGAAGGTGGTATTTTATTACCGAGAAAAGGAATAAATATTCCTAATGTAAATTTAAAATCGGGAATAACTGAAAATGATCTGCGATTATTGAAGAGGGCCTTAGATTTAGGTGCAGACTATATAGGACTTTCTTTTGTAATCAACGAGAATGATGTAAAAAAAGTGAAGGAACTTGTAAAAGGTGATGCCTGGATTATTGCCAAAATTGAAAAAAGTGAAGCACTAAAGAACTTGGTTAATATTGTCAAAGAAGCTGATGGGGTTATGGTAGCTAGAGGCGATTTAGGAGTAGAAAACGGATTAGAAAATTTACCTTTAATCCAAAGAAGAATAATAAGAATAGCAAGAGTTTTTGGAAAACCAGTTATTTTGGCTACTCAAGTACTAACTTCAATGATAAACAATCCTATACCCACTAGAGCCGAAATTATAGATATATCTAACTCTATTATGCAGGGTGTTGACGCAATTATGTTAAGTGACGAAACGGCCATAGGGAATTATCCAGTTGAAAGTATAAAAACATTACACAATATTATTAGTAATGTAGAGAAAAGTATTCATCATAGATCAATTGGACCATTAAATAATGAAAGTGATGCCATCGCATTAGCATCTGTAAACGCTTGCAAAATATCCAAGGCTGACGCAATAATAGTGTATACTAGATCTGGAAACTCTGTACTACGAGTATCTAGATTAAGACCAGAGAAAGACATAATAGGAATATGCCCTAACCCAAAATTAGCTAAAAGGTTAAAATTATGTTACGGTGTAATACCCATTATTATAAGTAAGAAAATGAACTCTATAGATGAAATAATAGAGGATTCAGTAAAATTGGCCGAAGAAAAGATGAAAGGTACAAAATTCAAGAAAGTTATTATAGTAGGAGGAGACCCCAAACAAAAAGAAGGCAAAACTAACTTCGTTATAATTAAATCTCTAGAATAATTAGGAGAAATGAAAGAATAATGGCTAAAATTATAATTGCCAACGCAAAGATAGTATTTTGAGTTTTCTTAGGTTTAATCTTCCTTTTTCTAAGTCTTTTTCATAAGACAGATTAGGTATATAATCCATAAATCACTGTAACTACACCAAAAATTATCATGATCTCGCTATAAATTACAGACGACAAAGATTGGCCACTATTAGCCTTTAAAATATGTAAAAAGAGTACAAATTTGGGGTTTGGGTCTCATTGAATCTCGTATACTTTGTATTCAACTCTCGACCCCTGGATTTCACCGAAGTCACGGATTTTTCCGCTTATCCTTTCCAATCCCATTAGAGGGATAACCCCCACTCACCCTTTGAGAAAACCCTCCACATCTTGTTTTAACCCCACCACCATTCGGAAATTTACCATCAACATCTAGAGTGGGACCTAAAAAGCAAATTGTAAGTATAGCATATAAACTTCGTGCCTTTATGGGAACTGCTTTCAACGGCAATTACAAAACCAAAACCTATAAGAGCAATACCCGTACGTATCCACGCTAATAAGGTCCTTTCGTTAGCCAGGTGGTTAGAGTTTGACATACTTCAATCTACTATATTGCTAATATATTTTTTATTACCTTATTGTATTATCATAAAGTAAAGATTAGTGATGAACTTCCAGGCTTATAATGATTTAGATGAAGAAGGATGTGCAAACGCTGACATAGGTTTTATATTTGTTGCACTAACCATTTACTCGTGGATGCAAAAGAATTACTAGCAACATACGTATTAAGCTACTTAAAGGGAAAGAAAGTAATCGGTATAGGTACTGGAAGAACCGTGAGGAAATTAATAGAGGTTTTAAGCGGAGATGATAGTATAAGAAAAGATTCTCTGTTTATAGCAAGCTCTATTGACACTGAAATTGAATTAAGTAAATATGGCTTTAACGTTATCTCACCTCTCTCCGGAATCCAGCCATTAGTCTATATTGATAGTTTTGATCTAGTTACAAAAAATGGTATTATGATAAAAGGTGGAGGAGGTGCATTGCTAAGAGAGAAAGTTTTAGCTTATTTTTCAGAATACAGAATATTTATAGGAGAGTTTAGTAAATTGAAAGACATTAAAATTATTGATGTTCCAGTGGAGGTGATAAGTATCAGTTTAAATTACGTTAAGAAAGAGCTAGAAAAAAGAGGATTTAACGTGAAAGTTAGAGAGGGAACTGGTAAAATAGGACCAATTATTTCAGATAATGGAAATGCTATTTTAGACGTTAGTGTAAAAGACGAAGATTTATGCAAGTTTGATAAGACTGTTAAAGAAATACCAGCAGTAATAGAGACTGGCGTTTTCTGTAAAGAACTTTATGATAAGATAATATTGGCTGATGAACAAGGCAAAATTGAAGAAATGTATGCGGGGGACGGGATTTGAACCCGCGAAGGCCTTCGCCAGCGGATCTCTTACTGTAGGGTCTTGAGTCCGCCCCCTTTGACCAGCTCGGGCACCCCCGCACATTTTAAATATAAAATACCTTATCCTTAAAAAGTTTTAGAAGGGAATTTACATTCTCTTAAGAACTAGAGAAGTTAGAGTCGACTTCACTCCTTTAGTAGCTCTTATACTTTCAATTATCTGGTTTAGATCATTAGAGTCTTTAGCCTCTACTTTGACTAAGATATCATAATCTCCTGAAATCTCCATAACCTCCTTAACACCAGAAATTACTGATAAGCGTCTAGTAACTGAAGTAGTGTAAACGTTGGAGTCGCACTTAACAGAAATAAGCGCTTCTATATGTTCTGGTGGCCTTGGTTTTAATATCCTCCCAGTTACTTCTTCAGCTAACTCTAGTAAATCTACATCTCTATAAAATCTAACTGTGGTATTAGATTTAATTTTAGCTAATATTTGATCTATTTCTGCATCAGATAACTTTACACCCAATTTTTCATATTTGTCTCTTAATGCGTGTTTTCCAGTGTATTTATCTATAGTATAATCCCTTGATCTACCAAATGTCTCTGGTGGCATAAACTCGTATGTTCTAGGATCATTAAGCACACCTGCAACATGAACTCCTGCTTTATGCAAAAATGCATAATCCCCAGTTATAGGATAATTAGGTGGCATAGGGATACCGCTGTATTTCTCGACAAGACTTGATACGTATTGTAACTTATCCAGCTTTACTACATCTATCCCAAAATGATATTTAATTGCAGCAGCTATCTGTTGCAGAGGAACTATACCCACTCTCTCGCCAAGTCCATTAACTGTGGTATGAACGATTGTAGCACCACCCTCTACTGCTGCTAATGCATTAGCAACCGCTAAACCTAAGTCATTGTGGGCATGTATATCAAATTCCAAGTTTGGGACCTCTTTTATTAATGCACTGAACAATTCCTTAGTTTTGGATGGATATAATATTCCAACAGTATCGGCTATGCTTACCCTATCAGCTCCAGCATCCCTAGCTACTCTGGAAACAGTAACTAGGAATTCGAAGTCTGTTCTTGACCCATCTTCAGCAGTAAATCTCACTTTAACGCCATGACTTTTAGCATAGCTAATAGTCTCAGCTATTACCCTTAGGGCCTCCTCTCTAGTAGTCTTATGTTTAGCTTTTAAATGAATATCACTAACACCATAAAATATCGCTATTCTATCTACTTCTAATTCGGCTGCAATTTCTATATCCCTTTTAACTGCTCTACTGTGACCTACAATTTCTGATGTTATAACTCCTTCTTTCTTTAGTTTAATTATTTTTTTGATTCCCTCATAAATATCTGGAGAAACCGCTGGATGACCTGCTTCTATCATAGCTACTCCTAAATCAGATAATGCCTTAGCAATCTCCACCCTTTGTTCTACAGTGAATATCACACCAGGAGTCTGTTCGCCTTCTCTTAGAGTTGAATCTAAAATACCTACTTTTACCATATGAGTGAGAGTTAAGGTAAAGGATATATAATGAATTCGGTAAAGAAAGGTTCGAAATACGAATTATCTTATAGTGTTTAGTATCAATTGACTTACATTCTCTATGCCTATTTTTTGGTAATATTTCTGCAATATATCGGCAATTATATCATAAAATTCTTTATTCTTTCTTACCTCATCTAGATGGCTTGAGTAAACGTATATTATAGTCGTCTTAATGTTATTACTTCCCCTTAAATCTAGCTCTATCTCATCCAATATTTGCATTACCAGATCAAGATTAACCTTACCTTTAAATTGCCTTAGCTTTACAAACTCCGGATCTTCTAAAATTGACATAATCTCACGCTGGTTCTATTACCGATGATACTTCCTTACCATTTAATATGTTAATTATCTTATCAAGTTTTCTATAATTCATCACTATAACTCTTATCTTTGAACGCTCAACTATCTTTATAGCTAAGGGATCTAATAGCTCATATGTACCTGCTTGAACTGATTGTGACGATTCTAGAATTTTTCTTAAATCTGCAGTAGTTAAATGAGGTAGTAACTTTACGTCATTATAAATTCTCGGATCTTTCTCATAGACACCATCAACGTTAGTGGCTACAATCAACGTCTTAGAAGAGGATGCCTCAGCCACTAAAGCAGCCACGGCCGCGGTAGATTGTCCCGGCTGAAATCCACCAGTCACTACAACCTTTCCATGAGACCAATCTTGTATAAATTCCTCTAAGCTTTGAGGAACGTGCATATAAGCCAGATCTTGCAAAGAAAACATCACTAAGTAGGCATTAAGTCTAGATGCCCATATACCTAACAAATCTAAATAAGCTTCACCTATCCCAATTTCTCTCGCCAATTTTATATATCGTCTAGCTGTGGAACCCCCACCAGTAACTATTCCTACTCTGAATCCATGTTTAATTAAGCTCTCTACACTTTCCCTTAAGGTTAATAGATTATTTACATTATCCTCGTCAAAAAATTTCCCACTTATCTTTAAAATAATGTTCATCACTTTATCAAAAAAGGGAAATAATTTTAAAGTTATATGGGGTAGTCATCTGGTAGTTTGTGCCTAAAATATTTACCCGATTCTGGGTCTTTGAACAAACCTATTTTCACACCTTTTCTGCCCTTAGGTGCTAAAGCCCACACTTTCTCTGGAGTTAATTCCATCTCTTTCCCACTTGGTGTTTTTACTTTTACTGGCTTTTTCCCTGCACTCATATTTTCTCTATAATACTAATATAGGACTAATTTTATAAACCTTTCCATGACTTAGATGAAGGATAATACCTTAAGTCCTTCAAGGGTAATATTAAAGGTTTCCATTAGCTCTTAAATCGACCTAGTCATCCCGCCATCAATTAGAATTGACGTACCATTAATGTAGCTACCATAGTCTGAGGACAAAAACACTAATAGGGAACCTAATTCCTCTTTTATATTTCCCGTTCTGCCAATAGGTATTTGTGAAATGACCTCTCTTTTCCACACAAAGTCTAAAGGCTCGCCAGTTTTTTCAGCATATCTTCTCAGAGATTTTTTTGCACCTTCTGTCTCAAAGCTTCCCATTAAAATTGTATTAACAGTTATGTTATATCCGCCCAGTTCCTTGCTAAGTAGTTTTGCCATTTGAATTAAAGGGGCTCTTGATATGTCAGCTAATGAAAACATCCTTTGTGGCTCCTTAACTGTCCAAGAAGAAAGGAAAAATATTCTGCCCCATCTTTGAGCTCTCATGTATTCATGAGTTAAATTTACTAATTTTATTGCGCTTAGGAGATATAATTTGATTGAATAGTCCCAATCATCTAAAGTGTTTTCAAAGAAATAAGAGGGCTCTCGGGGTGGATTTCCAGAATTTATTATTAAAATATCTATTCCATTCATAATTTCAATACTAGACTTAACTAATTCCTCTAATGATCTAAGATCTGTTAAATCAGATACGAAGCCCCATACAGATGGGCTTATATTTCTCATCTCTAGTAATGCTTTCTTTACCTTCTCTTCATTTCTAGAGGATATCACAACATTGCAACCTTCTCTTAAAAAGGCTTCTGCAATACCTCTACCTATCCCTTCAGTTGACGCTGTAATGAGAACCCTTTTACCAGAAATATTAATGTGCATAAGAAATTTTTGGAAAAAAGGATTTTAGGTTTTAGGGGAAAGCCTTTTGAATACCTCAACGATTGAAATAAAATCGGCTTCAGAATAACCTAATGCCTCTGCCATTTTATATAATTGTAACGCTAATGAAGATATTGGTGTTATAACCTTCAAGTTCTGCGCTTCTCTTGAAATAATTTCCAAATCTTTACTCATGTGTTTAGTAGCAAATTGAGTAGAATAATCTTCTTTCAATAGCTTTGGAGCTTTTAACTCAGTTGTGGGAGACCTAGCGCTACTTAAGGTAGTTAAAATATTAGCTATTTGTTGAGGATCTAAACCAGCTCTTACTCCAAAGTTATAAGCTTCCGCAACTGCTGCAATATAAGAGCCTAAAAGTAAGTTATTTACCAATTTAGCATAAAGTCCCATGCCGTTTGAACCCATATATACTACAGCGGACGCTGTTTCCTTAGCTATGTCATAAACTACGTCAAACTTATCCTTTGGTCCGCCTACTAACACTACTAATTTTTTCTGTTCAACAAATGTCGAGGTTCCTATAACTGGTGCGTCGTACATTAAGCCACCACTATTCTCTATTTTCCTTGCAAGGCTGATACTTAACGTAGGGCTTATTGTACTCATGTCAATTAAAATCTTACCCTTCATTAAAGGTGTTAGTGGCTCTACAACAGACTTTACTGCATTATCATCGGCTAGCATAGTTATTATAACGTCTGATGATTCAACAAGTTCCTTAGTGGTTGAAGATTTTGCAACCTTATATTCTTTAACGAACTTTTCCATTTTATCTTGAGTCCTATCAAAAACTACATTAAGCTTGCCTGCTTTTGCTAAATTTGCAGCAATTCTGTATCCCATTATTCCTAAACCTATGAGACCTATCTTCATAAACTAGCTATTATTCTACTAGTTAAAAAGATTTCACGTATGTTTCAATTATATTTTTGATTTTACCATCGATATCAATTAGATCAATAGCTAATACTATGATATCGTGCTCAGATTGTAACTTATTTACTTTCTCCTTTAATTCTTCAAATGATCTAGCGTCAATATAGATATCGTACAAATTATCATATACTCTCATTGCACCTTGAAGTTCATTATGAGAATAGAAGGAAACCCTATATTTCTTCATTACTGGTTTAGAGACAGATATAGCATATAACTCTCTTCTCCCTATTTGCATTACTCTCAAAATATTATATCCATATACTTCTATCTTCTCCCTATTTTCATTTTCTATAACCAAAGGATAATCGACAAAAATTCTTACTTCTGAAGGTTCAGAAAATGCAAGTATAATCTTTTTTTGAAGTAACGTGTCGAGACCTTTCTTATCTTTTTCTCTAGAAAACCAAGACGATATTGGTATATTTCTGCTTAAGCGATTATAAACGTATAACATCCTTGTATTCTTTTGAATAATAAAAATTTGTTTGTCAGAAAGTCTGTAAACTATTTCGATTTCAGGATTCTCTAGATTTGGAGGATAACCTTTCTCAGTTAGTATTTTACCAACTTCCCTCTTTATTTCGTATTTAATACTTTCATAATATAAAAGATTAAATTCCTTAATAAGCTCGTTTTCTTTTCTTTTTATTTCTTCATCTAATTCCACACCCAGTACATAATTCTTAGCTTTAGACTGTGATAATAATTCAAGGGCCTTGGAAGCAAAGTCCCGCTTTATTTCCTCTATTTCATTTTTGCATATATAGCATGCATGCGTTTGGAAGTCTAAAGAAAAATACAATTTAAACCATTTCTCTCCTATTGATCCAAGATTCTCCATTATACCTTTAATTGAGGAAAGATCCGTAATCTCATGATTTTTTATCTTCTCGTCTAAATAAAGCATAAGTGAGATTTTTATAGCCTTGCCTCTTTCCCTATTTTCTAGACCATATCCTAATCGTGCAAAACAGCGACCTAAACAACTATCACATAGGGGATACTTAGATAGTAAACGCATTGCTTTTTCTATTATCCATTTATCCGATTTTTCCTCCGAAGAGTTTCTCAATATCGCCCCTCCTTCTTTTAACCATTTTTAGCAACTTATTCATGTTATTATACCATTCTAAAAGTTCTCTTACCTCATCTATCTCTAATCCAGCCCCTTCAGCTATTCTTCTCATCCTCGACTTGTCAATTATATTTGGATTCTCTAATTCCTTGTATGTCATGGAATTTAAAGCAGCCATCCATCTCCTAATTTTTTCTTCTCCTAATTTTAACTGCTCTTCGCTGGGATTTGGAAGCATAACGCCTAGTCCAGGAATATGTTGCAACACCTTAGAAAGAGGACCCATTTTTCTTAAGGCTACCATTTGAGCGTAAACATCTTTAAGCGTCAACTTTCCTTTACCCTCGATAACATCTCCCATTTTCTTCTGTATTCTTTCATATTCCTCTAATCCCTTTACTTTTTCTAATATAGCTTCTATATCTCCCATGCCAAGTATTCGGGAGACATATCTCTTAGGATTAAATACCTCTAACTCGTCTATTTTTTCTCCAGTACCTATGAATTTTATCGTAGCCCCAGTAGCTGCGACTGCTGATAATGCACCTCCTCCTTTCGCAGTACCATCCATCTTAGTTATTATTATAGAACCTATGGGACTTGCTTGATGAAATCTAGATGCCAAATCATAAGCTTTTTGACCAATAGAAGCATCTATAACTAGAATAACATCATCTGGTTTTAATACTTCATACATCTCCTTCATTTCCTCTAGAAGTTTGTTTTCTTCACCATATCCATGCCTACCTGCGGTATCTACTATAATAATATCCACTTTGCTTTTAACGAAAATATCCACACCTCTTTTTGCTATCTCTACAGCGTTTGGATTATTTGGCTCACCGTATACGGGTACGCCGATCTGATTACCTAATTGCGTTAATTGTTCATATGCAGCTGGTCTATATACATCAGCAGCAACTAACCCAACTTTGTAGCCTCTCTTTTTGTAAAAATAAGCTAATTTCCCTGCTGTAGTGGTTTTTCCACTACCTTGAACGCCAACTAACATTATGACATAAGGTAATTTGTTGGGATTAACGTTTGGTTCTTTATCCCCTCCAAATAATTTAGATAGCTCGTCGTAGACTATAGATATAAACCATTCCTTTCTCTCCAAAACAGAAGGAGGTTTCTCTTTACTTAATCTTTCTTTGATCTTTGCTGTTAAGGAAAAAACTAGCTTAACATTAACGTCAGATGAGATGAGAGCTTTCTGAAGATCTTTTATGAACTCGTCTACGGCTCTCTCATAGGGTGTGGAGCCTGTTAAAAACTTTCTTACTGCATCCCTTATATTCTCTAGCATTATTACTTAACCCTAACTATTTTTCTTCTTCCCATTATTTCCCAATATTCCACTTCAGCGTTGGGCCTTACTTTAGATGCTATTTCATCCTCTGTAGGTTTTTCCATTTCGAAAGTTTCATAGGTTTCTAGGTCCATTATCTGTATTTTATCTCCCATATCGGCAATTATTTGACCCACATGCTTCTCAATTATGGGAACTTCAACTTGCTGGTCAACAGGTGCCATTAATGTCTTTTTAGCCCCGCTAAAGACACCTATAGCTACTACGTTAGCCTTTGCACTGCCATGCTTTCCGGTTTTCGCTTTAGTTATCTCTACTACTCTACATGGTTCTCCATCTATTACTACATAACTACCTACTTTCAAATCACCGACTGTCGTGTACGTTATACTCATCTTTAACCCTCTATCATATAAAAAGTGTTAAACTTTAAACTCTTACTCTTATTAAACCGCTCTGAGCTTTGGCCCTTCATCACTTTTCAGGCCTAGCTAGGTCTTCACAGCAATTTTATTTTACTTCAAACTAGTTATTAAAGTATGCCATGGAAAATAAGATGTACAGAGTGTAATACTGAACGAATACTAAATATAAGTTTTGACATAAGTTCTCAAAAGACCATCTACATTTATTGTAATATATGTAAGAGAAATACTTTTAATGAGATTTTAGGGTATATTGAATAGAAGTGATGAAACCCATAAGATTGATAAAATGAAATAACCTGTCTCGGCTGATTAAGCTATGTAGTCCTTGTTAGTTATCTTCTCTGGAATATATTGAAATGCAAGGAATTTGAGACCCTTACTAGCCATAGCCTCTATTTCCAATTTTGACTTCTTTTGCAAAAATGTATTTATCTCTTCTTGCCATGCTCTTGTTTTAAACCATTCATAATTCTTAATTTCTTCGGCCCTCTTTATATCAGCGTCTTTAGCCTTGATTATATAATTCTTTCTTTCGGCATCGCTTAAATATGGTTTCTTTTTAGCATTTCCAAAAATGTCGCTCATTGATACCCCTAAGAATTTAGCGTCTGGCGTAGCTAATCTCTCACTCTCATAAGACAATGATATCGAACCTATTCTAAACACGCTAAATATATACCATCCGTAAGGGTCAGCATCAGTTAAGATATACACTGGCAATTTCAGTTCTTCATTAAGCCTTCTAACGAATCTTCTAGTTGCCCTATCTGGTTGGCCTGCACTTGTTATCAAAATTGACTTATATTGTTTCCAAAAACCAGCCCTATGTAACTGCTGAAACACTGCATCCTTCTCTACTACTAATACGAATTCAGCATCCACATCTAAGAAATCTATCAGATCTGGTGTAGGTTCAATCGCGTACGCACCATGACCAGTTTTACTTAGATCTATCACATCATTTCCACTCCTTATTCTTAAATTACCTACTACCTTCCCTTTTTCTTTACTAAGGATAAGCATTTCCTCTCTTAACAAAGACGTAAATACTTCAATATCTACTATTACACTATCAGATTCCTTTTGTTCGTCCCAAGTATTTTCCTCAGATATTGTCCTATTATCTTGAATAGACTTTAACAGAAGAGAGTGTTTCCCCCTATAATAAAGATCACGTATCGTGGGATATTCATCATTAATTAACGCGTCATAAATAATAGAAGCCATTAACGCTGTCTGCATGAATCTTTTAGCTTCGTTTAAATCTAGAAAATTTCTTTTGAGTTTCTTCTCTCCTAATAGGAGTAATTTTCTTTTTTCGTCATAGATGGCATTAGATAATGTTCTCATTGGAATTTCCATAACTAAGGGCTCGCCTCTTTTAAGCTGCTCGATTAAGTTTAGAAACTTGTCACGTAGTATATTAGCAGCCTTTCTTCTAGCCTCTTTATCGACTTTAGATGTAAGTTCTGAACTCATTCACTATCCACCTTATACATTTTTCTATATTCGTTGATATCAATTAAATTTAACTTCTTAGAAATTAGTCCAAACAATTCATTCTCTATCTCACTTTGATATTTTGAAACTAGCTCTTTATTACCATTCACTAGAAAGGTCGCAAATGACCTACTGACTTCGGGAACGTATTTCAGATAAGTAAGTAATTTTTTCTTTGCCTCCTCTTCCTTTCTCTTCTCTGTCAAATACTGCTTGAGTTTCCTTGCAACCTCCATTAATGCATTTTTTATTTCTTTTTCAATATCTTCAACTTCCGCTATACTTTCCTTACCTGCACTTTTATAAGGGATTTTGGTACTACACAAATGAACCATGACAACCATCTGATATTGCTCAGATTCTATTCCATATCTCTTCCAATCCAATTCCTCTACTACTTTCCATATAACATCAGACTTCTCATCATATATTAATGGAATCTTATTAGCATATCTAAGAACTATTGGTTCCTCACCAACTGGAACACTTCCACCAAAGGCAATACCGGCTTCCACTATAAAGGGATGCCCTTGATATGCTTTAGGTCTTCTAGTGATAGAAGCAACAAATTCTGGATTAAATATTTTCTTTAACCCTAACTCTATTAAATCCTCACCTATTACGGACAGTGAGTCTGCTGAAGGTGATCTAAAATCTTCGTATTTCTTAAAAACCTCAACTAATCTGGTTATTTCCTCCTCTGTTAAGTTCTTAACTTTTTTATTGGATTTTAAACCTGCTAACTCTAAGATTTTATCTGCAGTGGTCTCTCCTATACTTTGAAATTCATTTATTAAGAATTCTTTTATTGTGTAGTCTCTCTTCAGATTATTTATCATTATCTTTATTTCTTCTCTATCAACCCCGTAAGGATGAGGCTTAACCTCTTGAGGTGGTTTAGGAATTTTATTTGTGAGTCTAGGATAATACGTAACATTTCCTTCTGGATCTTTAAAGATGAATTCCGCATACGGAGTTATGATATAGGTTCTTTTAATATATTCATAAATTCTAGGTTTAGCTTTAGTCCAATCTCCGGGAATGTATATCGATACTGAAGTGCCATGAAAACCTTTGTCATTTACTATGGATCCTCTCTCTACAATTACTGGTTCATTTTTGTTTATATCAATCTTTAACTTAAATATATATATTCTTTTAGAATTTATGGGAGAAGTCTCAATTTCTATAGGCCTATCTTGATGCATTTGACTATATAAAACCGCTGCCTTAACACCAAGACCGTACATACCCCTAGTTTGTCTATTCACATATTTTGAACTATATAATACCCTTCCAAACGCATTAGGAACCTCATGAGGTGGAAGACCTATTCCGTTATCAACTACATTAACCTTATATATCTGTCTAGATTCGTCAACTAAATCGATTACAATTTTAAGGTTAGGTAATATCCCGTGAACATCGGTTGCGTCCAAGGAATTCTCCATTAACTCCCTAACCGTTTGATAAAGAGCCCTAGCTGGATTAGGAAAACCAGCTAATTCAGGATTCCTTTTAAAGAATTCCGCTGGCGATAAGCTAGTAAACTTCTCTTTGGCAGACATAAGTGTTACACCTTATATATTAAAGTTTTAGCTTAATAAAGACGCAGCCAAAATAGGAACTATTACTGTAGCATCTCCATATATAGTAACATGCTGAGCATTAGGCCTAATCTTATTCCACGATATGGCTTCCCTGGGCTTAGCTCCACTTAAACTACCATCATATTCTTGAGCAGTAGTCACATAGACCGCATAATCTAGGCCATCCTTGAACTGATTCCACCATATCGTATGATGCTTACTTATACCTCCACCAATTATTAATGCGCCGCTCTTCTTGCAGGAGAATATTAAATCTTTAATAAGACGCATATCTTCAAATAAATTGATTCTAAAATTTAGAAATTGCGATTGTATAAATAGATTTGTACCAAAACTACCATCAACTATTCCAGGTACTATTATTGGAACCTTCTTTTCATAAGCTTTCCTCAGAATCGAATGAGGATCGTTAATTCTCTTCCCAAACTCCCACAATAGTTCATATACTCCAATTTCTCTTTTATCTTTAATTATTTCTGGCAAGAACTTCCTTACAACATCTTCTATTATCTTACCATAAGATTCAAAGGGTACCAAAATATTGCCTAATCTATGAATCTCTAAATCCTTTAACATAGCATCATCTAACTCAAAAGAACCTTTGTAGTATTTTCCACCAAAACTTCTAGCCAAATCATGGTCCACGGTACCTCCTGTGGTCACTATAACATTAAAGTATCCTTTTTCTATAAGATCTGCAAACAGTCCCCTTAATCCAGTTGAAACTAAGTTAGCAGTAAATGATAAAAATCTCAAGTCAGCAGTCTTAATCATCTCTTTAAGTATTCTAGATCCATTAACTATATTTTCACTACTAAAACCGTATATTTTGTTAAATATATCAGTTATATCCTTATATTTCTCTAGATCATTAAGTGTAATATCCTCAATGGGGTTCTTTAAAAGCTCATCTCTGCTTATCATCCTTTCGTAACCCCTATAGGTCTCAAACGCATAACTAACTTTGCTATCTTAACTTCATGAGCTACTTTAGCTACTCTATCTACATCTTTATAAGCTCCAGGTGCTTCTTCTGCTATGACTCTTCGTGTAGCGGCCTTCACAACTATTCCTTTTTCAGCTAAAGTCTCTACAACTACATTTGCAGGATAGTTTCTTACAGCCGCCTCTCTAGACATCCATCTTCCAGCCCCATGAGGTGCAGTGAACCAGGTTCTTCTACCCTCTGGTATACCAACCATTACATAACTAGCAGTACCCATACTGCCCGGAATTAAAACTACTTGGCCAGTGTTCCTATGATCAGCAGGAATTTCTGGACTTCCGGGAGGAAATGCTCTCGTAGCGCCTTTTCTATGTACTAATACCTTTTTCCTTTTACCTTCAATAGTATATTCTTCAATCTTAGCTATATTATGAGCTACGTCATAAACTATATGAAGATCTAACTTCTCAGGATCTACTCCAAATACTCTACCAAAGCTTTCTCTTGCCCAGTGAGTTATTAATTGTCTATTCGACCATGCAAAGTTAGCTCCAGACGCCATTGCATGAAAGTAATCTTGTCCTTCTCTGCTCTCAAAAGGTACAGCTGCTAATTCTCTATCTGGAAGTTGAATGTTATATTTCTTCATTGCTCTTTCCATTATCTGTAAGTAATCACTAGCTATTTGATGACCTAGCCCTCTAGAACCTGTATGCACCATCACCATCACTTGCCCTTCATGATCTACTCCTAACGCTTTCGCAATTTGAGTATCGTATATCTTATCTACAACTTGGATTTCTAAGAAATGATTGCCTGCACCTAGAGTACCCAATTGAGAGGCTCCTCTCTGTTTTGCTATTGGACTTACTTTTGAAGGATCTGCTAATTCCCAGCTACCGTGTTGTTCAATATGGTCCATATCTTCTTTCCATCCAAAGCCTTTCTCTACCGCCCAGGCTACTCCTTCGGCTAGTAGTTGATCTAACTGTTGAGTTGTTAGTTTCACTTTACCTTCACTTCCTACACCACTAGGAACATTTCTATGTAACTCTTCAACTAGTTGAGCCAATTTGGGCTTTACATCCTTATAATCTAAATTTGTCCTAAGTAGCCTAACTCCACAATTTATGTCATATCCAATACCACCTGGACTTACTACACCTCCTTCATCAATTGATGTAGCTGCTATTCCTCCAATTGGGAAACCATAACCTTGATGACCATCTGGTAAGACGTAAATGGACTCTTGAACTCCAGGTAAACAGGCAACATTTGTAGCCTGCCTTAAAGTTAAATCTTGTTTCATTTTCTCTATCAGAACATCATCTGCAAATACAGTAACAGGCACTTTCATACAACTTTGAACGCCTTTATCAATACGCCATTCATATGAGTTTACTCTAGTAAGGTTAATCTGCATTTTCGCTCGAATATAAATATTACCTAGCCTAAATAAAACTGCACCTATTAGCTAAGTATTTATTTTCTAACTGCTAAATTTTCTTTTCAGCTTTTTTGCTAGCTGCTTCTAAGATCTCTTCATATTTCTTTTTTACCTTTTTTAATGAAGAGCTAATACAATCAGTATCAGATCCTATAACAATTTCTTTAAGAAATTTGTAAGCACATGCTTTGCTGTGGAAGTATAATTTATCGCTACCTACCTCAAGAATGACCCCTTGACCCTCCGGGAAAACTCTACCGCATGTATTACAAGTGTATTTCTGTGTCATAGATTGATCGTTGATTTTATATTTTTAAAAATAACGGTAAATGGTGCTATTCAGTAAATTTGGTGTGATAATTAATGCTAGATAGACTTGACCAGCGATTAAGACAACTGATAAAGGAAAAGAACTGGAGCAAGCTGACTAATATACAAGAAATGTCTTTCGAACCAATAAGTAACGGACATAATACTCTTATTATAGCCCCAACAGGTTATGGAAAAACTGAAGCAGCTTTACTGCCAATTTTAAACAAAATGTTGAAGGAAGATGTAAAACCTGTAACTGTGATCTACATTACACCATTAAAAGCTCTGATTAATGATCTCCTGTACAGAATTGAATGGTGGTCATCTAGGTTAGGATTTTTGGTCAATAGGAAACATGGAGAGGTACCCCAGAAGGAGAAGAACTTAAGATTAAAGAGAATCCCGCATATAATGGTTACAACACCAGAAGGGTTGGAAATTGATTTAGACTGGGCAAGCAGGTTTAGGGAACATTATAAAAACGTTAGATGGGTTATAGTGGATGAAATACACGAACTAATAAACTCAAAACGAGGTACTCAATTAGCTATACTATTAGAGAGATTGAAGAACTTTATCGGATACGATTTTCAAAGGATTGGTTTATCAGCAACGGTAAATGACGAGAAAAAAGTCGCTAAATTTCTCTTTGGATCTTCTGAAAGAAAAATGTCAATAATAAGACTAAATGACAGCAGAAATTTTGAGATAAGGATACACAAAATTGATCATAATGTTCCTTCTCTGTGGAAGAATGCGGCAGACAAAATAAACCAACTAATAGAAAGACCTACTCTAGTCTTTACAAACTCTAGATTTTCGACAGAAAGATTACATGAAGAGTTAGAGAAGTTAGGAAATAAAGAAATTTATGTTCATCACTCTTCAGTTTCTAGAGATCTTAAGAATTTAGCAGAAGGAGAACTAAGGAGTGGTAACGCAAAAGCAGTTGTTTGCACGAAAACATTGGAACTAGGAATACACGTAGGTGATATTAAAAAGGTAATTATGCTTAGACCTCCAACTTCTGTTGCGTCATTTCTTCAAAGATTAGGTAGAAGTGGGCATCTAGTACATGGAGTTCCTAAAGGAGAAATAATATGTTTTTATGACTTCGATGTATTAGAAGCATTTGCATTATATCTTTCAGCTAAGAATGGTGAAATAGAAAAACCTTTCATAGATGATGGTTTAGATGTAGTTGCAAGAGAGCTAGTAGGCATGATATTACAAAATCAGAAGGTAGGGATTGAGGAAGCCTATAATGTCATTCATGGAGCATTCGTTTATAGAAATTTGGAATTCTCAAAATTTATGGAACTTGTCAATTATTTAGCTAAAAATAATATTATAAAAATAGAGGATGACTCATTAAAACTAGGTCAAGGATTTTTTAAAATATGGAGGTTCAATAGAGATATAAAGAGTGGCTGGGGAAAAGATTTCTCCGAATTCTTTTCGCTAATTAACAATGATGAGACTTTTACCTTAAAGTATAATGGAGTAACAGTAGGTGAGATAGACGCAGTCTACGTTTACAAACACGTGAGATCAAATGATGTAATAAGGATAAGTGGAAAATTCTGGAAAGTAGTAAGGATAAACACAAATAAGAATACGATAGATGTCACTCCTGCAAATGAAGGTGAAGGTGAAATACCAATATGGAAAGGAGAAAATACATCGAAGTCCTCACTGATGGTGGAATATATTAAGAAAATTATGAGAGATATAAATGAATATTATTTATTAATGAATGAAATTATGGATAAGAATTCTAAGGAAAGTATAATGAAACTAATAAGCGAATATGGTAAGCGAGGCCTTGATATGCCTACGGAAAATGTCATATTAGTGGAGAATAAGGAAGATGAATGGATTTATACAGTGTTAATCGATGAAAAAGTCTCAAACACTTTATCTCATATTTTACTTTATTTAGTAACAAAGAAATATACATTAAACGCCTCCAGCAGAAGTTCAATATATGGATTTTCTGTAAAAGGAACGCCAACAGATTTACTAAAAGAAATAATAAACATGGATGAATCTAAAATTAAAAAAATCATATTGAAATCTATACTGAGGTCTCCAGTCTACGTTGCAACGCTTAAAGAAATCCTGCCAAGCTTTGGTAAGATCTCAAAAGTTAATCAATCTGAAGACAAATTCCTAATAAGGGAAGCATTAAGACAAACCATAAAGAGATACTTTAGTATAAGAAAAACCTTAGAATTTATTAGAAAAGTGAAAGAGGGTAAAATAAAGATAGTGTACACAGAAAATGCTGGACCATTAACTGAAGCTATACTTGCTCATGCACAAATAAGGCCCTGGCTATTCGATTTGAACATAAGCATATATCACAGTTTAAAAGGTGGTGCATATACTGTTAGTGAATTGTCAGAAATCTTAGGAGTTTCAGCAAAGAGCTTAGAAAATAAATTGAAACAACTTAGAAGAACTAACGGCAAGTATAAAGTTATGTCTTTCGTAGATGTTGACAGTAGAGAAAATAGATGGTGCTTATATGAAGATTTCATAGAAATTGTCAAATCTGAAGAATATTATTCCTCATTTGCGCCTTTAAATAATAATGAGATATTTGTAGCTGATTTCAAATCTGGCGATAATGAAGTAGAGGTATTATTTAAACCAATTGATTTAATAAATAACCCAGAGGAAATACTGAGAAAAATACCATTTAGTGCCATAGAAGAGGTTAAGATCAGAGAAGCTATAGATACCTCCTATCAGTTTGTACAAAAATACTATCACGTAGGAAAAGACGTGATAGTATACTTATTATTAAATGCTGTTGCATACTTACAAAGCTTAAAATATTCGTAGGATAAACTTTCTTATTGATGATGACGCCCTTCAATTTGAATGGTGATAAGGGCCCGTGTTACTGAACATTAGATTTATTTTTGCATATCCGTTTATGACACGTGAGAGAAAATGTCGCAGAAATTGAATGAAGTGATCGTTAGAAGATCAAGAAGTGTAGAAGATCACGTTTTAGATATAATCGTCTTATTTAATCAAGGACTTGATGAAGTAATATTAAAGGGAATAGGAAAAGAAATCTCTAAGGCAGTGGATGTTTATAATTCGTTAAAGGATAGATTAGGTGATGGCATACAGCTGGTAAGTGTACAAACCGGAAGTGAAGTAAGGGATAGAAGACGCATATCATACATTCAGCTCAGACTTAAGAGAGTTTACTAACGTTGAAATTTCATTGTAGATCTCCAATATAACATTAGAGGCATTTAACTTATTCAATGCTATATCATCCAATTTGGTCATTAACCTAGATGTCGTTTCTTCAGATACTAGGTCATAGAACTTAGAACGTAAGAACTGATACACTGAAATACCACGTTTTGTTGCTATTAAATACGACTTTTTCTTACTGCTGATAACATATCCATGTCTAACAAGATTTTCTATTGTCTTTGCATACGTGCTAGGCCTTCCAATCCCTTTGGATTTCATTAACGATATAACGTCTGAATAATTCAGTAATTGCTCACTTGATCCTCTACTGGTTCTGATTTTAGGTTGTACTTTACCTAAAGGCAGGTTATATACTTTCATTGGGTAGACCTTACTGAAACCACCTTCGACGTTAGTTAATAGTTCTACAGTAATTTTATCATTATCGTTAATTACTATCAAATACTTAGTTTTAGTACCTATTGCATGCAACATTTGACTGGCAATAAATCTTCTAAATATTAAGTCATAAATTAGGAAATGTAGCTTGCTAAATCTTATGGGGTATCTATATGGATTTTCCTCTATTTCCTGAGTTAATTCATTAACATCTATAGTTCTAGTAGGTCTTATTGCCTCATGGGCCCCCTCATCTGAGGATTCCCACGATCTAGGAATAAAGTCTGATGCTAACCCATGCTTATGTAGATACTCCTTTGCTATCTCTATGCCAACCGATGAAATACGAGTGCTATCTGTTCTATGATAGGTTATCAATCCAGCTTCAAATAAGTCTTGAGCAATTCTCATAACGACGGTTGCAGGCAATTTAAACTTCATATTAGCCTCAATAAGTAGAGTATCCGTAGTGAAGGGAGGAACGGGCGATAACAGTACTTTGTCCTCAGAAATTTTTTCGATACTGATTTCTTTTAGACCATTTATATACTCTTGCATTTTATCTTTACTGTTAAAGTATTTTTTAATGGAATAACCTGCAACATCTATATAAACGACATATCCCATATTATTTTTGTACTTGAGTGTCTTATCTGCTATCCAGCCTAGAACTGGAGTTTGTACCCTACCAGCACCATGATTGTATTCATTAAACTTTGTTTTAAGTAAACTACTTAGTTCAAATCCTATCCACCTATCTTCTATTCTCCTAACTATTTGACTCATTACCAGATTAATGTTAATCTTTTTAGGATTTCTCAATGCCTCTAATATAGCCTTCTTAGTAATTTCATGATACGTTACTCTATAGATATTTGAGTTATATGGAGATAGTAGCGATGCTAGATCAAATGCTATCTTCTCGCCTTCAGTATCTGGATCTGATGCTATGAATACATTGTCAACTGACAGAGCAAGCTCTCTAAGCAGATCTATTGAAGTTTCGACTGATTGCACATTTTCAGAGCCACAATATGGGCATCTTTCTGAAGAGCTTGAAAATGACTTATTGCAGTCTAAACATCTCTTTATCAAACTGTAAAATGGTCTTATATCTCCGTTATTATCTATCTTTACACCGTGGTAACCTACATCGTCTAAAGTTAAGTCTGTAACATGCCCTTTAGAAGCTACAATATCAAGCACGTAAATTTGGTTACCGTCTACTATTATACTTTCATAAATTGGTATTTTGTTTACAACCCTTACTGACGGTCTACTAAATAACTTAGCTATAGTCTTGGCTTTTGTAGGAGACTCGACTATAAGAAGACCAGTAGATATATTGAAATGTACTCTGTTTCCCTCGTCCCTTCTAGATTCATCTAACTTAGCTTTCAATTCTAATAGATTAAAATCGGATATTGAGAGAAATGATGCCGTAGGATATAATTTTTGCATCTTTCTCTTTAATATTTCAAATAAGTAATTATCATCTACAAGTATAATCGATAACCCTAGAGTTAACCCACCATTAAAGAGCCTACTAGCCCTTCCGGAACCTTGTAAATAAGTTATTATGTCTGGATAAGTTATATAATAGTTTGAGGCTTGTTTAGTAATAACAAAATTGTCAGAGATAATTATGTTTTTTCCTACTTCTCTTAATTTGTCCTTGATAAGTGAAATATACGATACCAGATCTTCTCTTATTCTTTCTAACTTCGGGTTATTAATTAACTCATCTTTAATTATAGAGAACTTTAAAACTTGCACTTCTGAGGGGCTCAGTACTAAAATCTTATTCTGCAAATCTGAAAGATCTATATTAAGTAATTTGGCTACTCTAAGTAGTGTAAAGGGATTAGACAAAGCATCAAACAAATTAACTTTTACTTTAGGTACTCCGTAAAATATCACATATTTTAACCTTTTAGGTTCATCTATACCTCTAACAGCCACGCCATAATACGAGGCTGAACCTATAAGGATATCTATCTTTCCTTGGGAAAACTCATCAAGAAACTTCCTGCCACTAACTGCAATTTTTGAATTAAAACCTAGACTGTCGACATAGTCCTTTATTTCCTTTAGCTTATTTTTTCCATACTCTTTTGAAACTAGAATTAAACCTCCTGATCCTAATTCTTTAATAATAGAAAGATCTAGACTATTGATGTAAGTATCCACAATATTTCTAGCATATAGTTGAATAGATGAAGGTTCAAATCCAGTTAGTAGCCTTAAAGCTTTCTGCTTTATACCCTTAGGTCTTATAGTAGCGCTAGCTATTACTAATTGTGAGATTTTATCCTTAAATTCGGCTATCTTGAGTTCCAATTCTCTAATTTTATCCTTAATTTCTTCACTATATTCGTCATTAGAGAAATAATACTTATTTTTAAGCCTAATTAGCTGAATAGCACTTTCATATACCTCTTTTGGAATACCTAATAGGCTGACCAACCTATCAGTTGTCTTACCACTCTTTATTACGGCATCAGCATCATCTATTGCAACTAATGTTGGTTTGAAATAAGCTATCGAGTCTATATTCCTATTTAGGTAATTTATAGTTATCACACTTACCTTCTTGTCATCTACTTTTCCACAAGATACATTAGCTCCTAATTTTTCCAACCTCTTACAAACTTGTTCCATTAATGATTTAGTGGGAACTATATACACAACACCGTGATTAACGAAAACTGAATACACCATTAGTGTTGTGGTCTTTCCTAATCCAGTGGGAGCAGACATGGTAAAGCTTTGATTATTAACAAGTCTTCTTAACCACAATTTTTGAAGAGACCATGGTTCATATCCCGTTTTATCTTTAAAATATTTAAATACAGATTCGTAAGTTGTGATATTATAGTATAAATTCCAATAGTTTTTAATTTTGTTATCATTAATTAGAATATTATATAATACCTTTACCCTTGAGACATGATCCTCGTTGTCTAACTTAGTAAGATAGGGAAGGCAAGATTCGCACGGGAGCCCATTTAATAGCCTAGAAGCGGAAATATCTCCACCACAGTTAGGGCAGGAGTTTTTATACACTACATTAATCATAGCTAGAAAAAATCTTTACCATGGTAAGATCTTTTAAAAGAGTTATCGAAGTGTTACTCTATTCGGTTAACTTTTTTAGCTTCATATGAATGTGTATTTGAGACCAAAAAGGTGGAAAAAATGAGCAGTGCAACCCCAACTCCAAGTAATGTAGTATTAATAGGAAAGAAACCAGTAATGAACTATGTCTTAGCTGCCTTAACTCTATTAAACCAAGGAGTTAGTGAAATAGTAATTAAAGCTAGAGGAAGAGCTATTAGCAAGGCTGTAGATACTGTAGAAATAGTAAGGAATAGATTCTTACCAGACAAGATAGAGATTAAGGAGATTAGAATAGGAAGCCAAGTAGTAACAAGCCAGGACGGAAGACAGTCAAGAGTTTCAACAATCGAAATTGCTATAAGGAAAAAGTAAGGGTAACATTTTTTAGACTTTTCTTTTATTATGCGCTACTTTTAATAAGGAGCGTAAGTATAATATTTATGCGATATATATGAGCCAACCCACAATAAAAGTTGAATTTGAAGGAAAAGCCAAAATCGGGGAAGTAATGGGCAATTTCAAAGCGATACAACTAAAACCAGAAGATTTCTCTAGCCCATTATCATTACAGATGGCACTTTCCAGGATATACTCAGAGCTAATGAATATGTTAAATCAAAGACAAGATATTCACTATGTAGCAGACGTTAGATTTACAGACTCTATGGGGAATCCAATAAGCGTAGGAGTAGATTTTGGGGATAAAATTCCTCCATTAAGCAGGAAAGAGGTTAAAGTTAAGATTACTATCGAATTCTACGACGAAGAATAGACCTTCTTTCTAGATAAGCTTTAGCTAAAAAGGTAAGGACGAAATCCTCAAAAGGATTGAGCCTATATTCGACACTATTTAATTTAGTTATTAGCCCTATTTTGCTCATATACTTTATACTACTGTACGATACTTTTTTAGAGAAATAGGGTTTTAAAACATAAAAAGCATCACCTATATTAAACTTTTCGTATCTAAACTTTTTGAAAAGTAGGAAATATATTATTACCTCCCTCTTTTTAAGCCACCTCATATTCATCAGCCTGGTTATTCATCAACTATTCAGCCCTTACAAGTCCACACATCTTTTATAATATTACTCAATATTACTTAATATGCCTTATGTAGATGCTCATAGTAAGATATGCAGACCTACTGAGGTGCAAGAAATTAAAGAGGGAGACCTTGTATTAGTATCTCCGACTACGTTAAATGTAGATAGAACCTTGATAGTTTTCCCTCCACTTTCACTAGTAAGTGAACAATGCGAGCATGAAATTATGAGTCTAAGCTGGGTTGAAGGCATAACAGTTAATAAAAGGATAACTGAGAGTGTAATTTCGGTTAAGGGGGAAGAGTATGTAAAAGAGGGAGAAATACAAATTTTAGAACCTAGTATTCTTACAGCTTTTACTTTTAAACAGTTGATTGGCAATAAGATTAAAGGTTACGTGTCAAGAGTTAAAGGGATACCTTTAATTAGTGTAAACAATATTCCAGTAATAAGTTTGGATAAGGGAATTGTTTATACTGGTATACAATTTTTAAATAATGAGAACAACAGAGATAACATATTAAGATTATTCACATATTCCATATTTTACTATATATTATCAAAATCTTCAGAAGGCTGAGAAGACAAGCCGTCAAATGAGAGGATATCTGTCTCTTTTCTCTTTTTAGCTTGATACTCCTCTGGAGTACCGCCTACAACTATCTCATAAAGTTTAGCTTGTTTACCGTTATATGGTCTTAAAATCCTACCTAATCTTTGAATAAATTGTCTTCTAGAACTAGTCCCAGTTACGATAATCCCTATATTGGCATCAGGGATATCAATTCCCTCATCCCCAACTGTAGTTAGAACGAGGATACCACTATTCATATTTTTAAAAGTTGTTAAAACTCTTTTTCTCTCTTCTTTAGACATTTTACCAGTTAAAAGCAAACAATTATACTTCTTAGCTATCTCTTCTGCTTGATCAACATACTGAGTAAAAATTAGTATCTTTCCCTTTTCGGTTTTAAGTATCTCATCTATCGCTTTTAATTTCTCTGATGCGAAATTTACTATCCTTCTCATTTC
The DNA here is from genome assembly GCF_036967215.1 of Sulfolobus tengchongensis. Classification (NCBI taxonomy): domain Archaea; kingdom Thermoproteati; phylum Thermoproteota; class Thermoprotei; order Sulfolobales; family Sulfolobaceae; genus Sulfolobus; species Sulfolobus tengchongensis. The sequence goes on along the minus strand of NZ_CP146016.1, from coordinate 104,914 downwards.
GTTGTACACTTTCATTGCTTCTATAGCGCTTTCGTCTCCCTTCTTAACTAATTCAATTAACTCACTAACTTTTCTGCCCTTTGATAAAACCTTAAATTTATTAAGTAATTCATTATATTTTTTCCTTTCCTCTAAGGTTAGTCTCACTTTTTTCTGAATTATCTCATAGGATGCAAGATATCCTAATTTAGATAGTTCGGTAATGGACTTATAATATACAATACCCCCTATAAGGCTGAATAATTCGTTATGCTTGTTATCTTCTCTATATGGCGTTGCGGACAATCCCATTCTATATGGCGCTATTAGCCCTTCAGCTATAGCTTTAAACTTATCTGCAGGTAAATGGTGAACCTCATCAACTATTAGCAGATAGAATTTATCAAATAATTCTGCAAGGTGCCTATATGCTGTATGATATGTGGTTATAGTTATTGGTCTTATTCTCTTCTCCTCCGAATAATATAGCCCTATATCTGGCCTTTTTGCTGTAAACTTTATTATAGATTCCCTCCATTGTAGCATTTGCTCTTTAGTGAACGTCACTATTAAGGTGGGCTTTCTTATCACATCTATTGCTTTTATGCCGACTACTGTCTTTCCAGCCCCGGTTGGAAGCGCTATAACGCCTTTGTTCCCATTTTTTATCCAGAAATCAATGGCTTCTTTCTGATAATCTCGTAGTTGACCACTAAATTCAAATTCGAACTCCTTGAATGATAGATCTAATTCTTTAACCTCTAAACCATTTTCCTTTAATTTCTCTACTAAATCAAAATAGTCCATGGGACGTATTACAAATCTCTTATTGGCCTTATCGTATTTTATCTTAAATTTAAGTTCTCCTTTATCATCTTTTTCATTAATTTTCTCTAAAATATCTGCTAAATATGTATATGGTTTCATAATTATTTTACCAGCCTCTTTTTCGAAAGAACAGTCAAGAAGTTGTTCCTTCAGTCTTATTATGTCTTCTCGAGCGAGTTTGATCCCAAAGTCTTCTAAGATTTCCATTATATCAATAACCTTTATTCTATTTCGTTTCGCTCTTTCTATATCTATCATAAATTGGGAACCGTTAGAGTCTCTTCCTAAATACCTAGAGAACAGTAATAATCTCTTAAATGCGTCCTCATCTATCCATTGCTTGATATAAAAAGTCTTCGAGAACATCCTTGATCACTTCAACATATATAACCTTAACATTTTGACCAAAGATATTTATAAGCTCTGAAGTATCTTTCACGTCATAAATAAAGTATTTATCCCCACTAAAATTTGAAAATACTCCTATTGATGTTAAGTTATATTTAGATTTACTCATTAGAAGTATCCTATATATTTCATTTAAGTAGGGGTTCACGTACAAGATTAAACCATCTCCATTATCTAATGTAATGCCAATGAAGTTCTTACCTAATGTTTCTGCCTCAGAAAAGCCATAATTAAGTGCCTCATCTAATCCTAACCAGTGTAAATTATCCAACTTGCTTCTGTTCACAACAATGTAGATTATGAAAAGTTTAATTTAAAATTATTTCGGATAGATTAATGTACATTTTTACTGGCTGAATGAATATATAAACTACCCCCGCTAAAGTGATAACAATGAAAATAGAGGTTAATGAGAAATTAATTAAGCATTTAGAAAATTTATCTTTGATTAGATTAGAAGAAAAAGAGGAGAAAATGATAGAAAATGATATAAAAAATATTATAGAGTTCTTTGAGAAGATTAATGAACTGGATTTGAGTAATATAGAGCCATTATTTCACCCTCTTCCACAAAGTAGATTAAGAAAAGATACACCAAGGGAACCATTAGATAGAGAAAATGCTCTCAAAAACGTGAAAAGAAAGGAAAACGGGTACATTGTAGGACCAAGAACTTATGGTGATTAGCACAATGATAACTAAGTTAGTTGATGATCTAAAGTATGGAAATCTAGATCCGGTAGAGTACGTTGAAAGAGCATATGAGAAAATAGAAAAGTATGATAAGACAATTAATGCACTTATAACGATAAGGAGCAAGAATGAAGTACTAAACGAAGTAAAGGAGAATATAGTTAGAGGTGGCAAGTTAGCTGGAATTTTAATAGCAATTAAGGATAATATTTCTACTAGGGGAATTAGAACAACTTGTGCTTCAAAAATGCTAGAGGATTATATACCACCATATGATGCTACCGTAATTGAAAGATTGAAGAAAGAAGGGGCAGTTATCATTGGAAAAACAAACATGGATGAATTTGCTATGGGATCCACTACTGAAACTAGTTATTTTGGCCCCACTAAAAATCCTTGGAATTTAGAAAGAACTCCAGGAGGTTCATCTGGTGGAAGCGGTGCTGCGTTAGCAGCCGATTACGTTGATTTGGCATTAGGTAGCGATACAGGCGGTTCTATAAGGGCACCAGCTGCATATACTGCTACTTTTGGTTTAAAACCGTCTTACGGTACGGTAAGTAGATATGGTTTAGTAGCTTATGCTAATAGTTTAGAGCAAATTGGACCTATGGCTAAAAACGCTGAGGATTTGGGATTACTTTACACTATAATTGCGGGTCCAGATGAAAGAGACGCCACAACAATAGATTTTACGCCTAATTTGGATATAAGTGAGCAAAAATTAGAAAAAGTTAGAATAGGTATTCTTAACGATATCTTAGAAATGTCAGAAAAGCCAATAATAAGTGCTATAAATAATATTGTAAATAAGTTAAGTAATGAAGGAGCAATAATAGAGGAGACTAAATTAGGGTACGCGGAGTACGCCTTACCCGCATATTATATTATAGCTATGTCAGAAGCCAGCTCTAATTTAGCTAGATATGATGGAGTTAGATATGGCTACAGTAGGTATATGGAAGGAAGTTGGAGGGAAGTTTACGCGAAAAATAGGGGAGAGGCTTTTGGTATAGAAGTAAAAAGGAGGATACTCCTTGGCAGTTTCATCTTAAGTGCCGGATATTATGAAGAATTTTATCTAAAAGCATTAAAAATTAGAAATCTAATTAAAATGAGCCTAGATGAATTATTTAAAAAGTATGATATCTTGATCTCTCCTACAATGCCGATATTGCCTCCTAAAATTGGCGAGGTAATTAATGATCCTGTAAAGATGTACGCAATGGATCTAAATACCGTAATAGCTAATTTAGCTGCTATACCGGCTTTATCTATGCCAGCAGGATTTTATAACAATCTGCCTATAGGATTACAGTTAATGGGTAAATACTTATCAGATATGTATTTAATTAAGATAGCTTCTTATATAGAGAAAAATGTGACAAAGTTATACAATTTAACTGCACCTATTAATACCTAATTTTTTAATCTAATAGGTTATAGAGGAAATAATATGCAAAGTAATTTAAGGATCGATACAGTAAGCGAGATATTTAAAGAGTTACAAAAAGAAAAGTATCACATTATCGGAAGCCATAGTGCGTATAAGAAATGCCATTGGACTCATGAAGCTTTAGTAACTAACAGATCGTGCTACAAGGGTAAGTTTTATGGAATTGAAAGCCATAGGTGTGTCCAGATGACACCTACTGCAGCATGGTGCTGGTTTAGATGTGTACATTGCTGGAGATTAGAACCAGAGGATGTTGGCTTAGAATGGGATGATACAAAAATGCCTACTTATGATGATCCAGAATATATTGTGGAAAGAAGTATAGAAGAGCATAAGAGAGCAGTTTCTGGATATTTGGGCAGAGATGACGTTAGCATACAAAAGGTTAAGGATGCGATGAGACCAGCACATGTTGCAATAAGCCTTACTGGAGAGCCCACACTTTATGAGAAATTAGGAGAACTAATAAAAGAATACCATAAAAGAGGCTTAACAACATTTCTTGTAACGAGTGGTGTAAGACCAGATATACTTGCAAGCCTAGAGGAGGAACCTACTCAATTATTTGTATCTCTACAAGCACCTAATGAGATAAAACATAAGATGATTAATAGGCCAGTAGTTGCTAACTCATGGCAATTAGTAATGAGAACCTTAGAGATTTTACCTAGCTTTAGCTCTCCTACTGTGATAAGGCTCACGATGATAAAGGGCTATAATATGAGCGAGGAAGACGCAAAAGAATTTGCAAAATTAATGGAAATTGCGATGCCAACCTATATAGAAGTTAAAGCGTATATGCATGTAGGCCCATCTACATATAGATTAAGCAGAGATGCAATGCCAAAACATAGTGAAATTAGAGAATTCTCTAAACTATTAGCAAAATATACTGGTTATAAAGTACTGTCAGAACATGTACCTAGTAGAATAGTTCTGCTGAGCAAATTAGATAGGCCAATTAAAATTGGCAATGCATGGAATGAAAAGTGGAATTGGGCAACTATTGATATGGAAGATGATATGAGTGGAGAATATAAGGAAGCAGAACAAGGTTGTACTGAGGGATCTACTTGAAAAGATGAGTCAAACGCTTGTATATTAGCTAAAATAATAACTTATTCAAAGGGCAAATCTTACGTAACACAAACAGAGTTAGCTAGGTTGCTAAACTTTTCACAGCAATCCATATCTCGCAAATTAAAAGAACTGGAAGAAGATAAATTAATAGTACGTATAATATCAAAGGAAGGAGAGATTATAAGGTTAACTGAAGAAGGGGAAAAGTTTTTAAATACGTGCCTAACCAGCTTAAAGGATGCAATATTGTCACTACACAGTATTGAGATAAGAGGTAATATTGTATCAGGGCTTGGAGAAGGCAAAATATTCCTATCAATGGAATATTATAAAACACAGATAAATAAGATAATGGGATTTGATCCATATCCAGGTACATTAAATATTGTAATATACGATAAACAATCATTAGAGAACAGATTATTGTTAGATTCATCTCCTTCTTTATTAATTCCAGAATATAAACAGAAAGATAGAGTACTGGGTGCGGTAAAACTATATCCAGCTTCAATTAACTCGATAAAACCAGCTGCAGTCGTAATGCCATTACGAACTACTCATCCAAAGAGTGTAATAGAGATAATATCCCCATTCTACCTAAGGGAAAAACTAAATCTGAAAGATGGAGATGAAGTGACAATAGAAGTTTATGTTTAAACCTTAACTAGAATTGCAATACCTTTTTTTAATCTCGTTTATTATTTCTGTAGTACTAGAATGGGGCCATTTCTTTATTCTTTCTTTTAACCTAATTATCTGCGGATTTAAGCCACGTTTTCTTAACTCTTCAAGAAGTTTATTCTCATCCATTTTCTGATCTGGGCCTAGAAAGATTATATCGGGATTTATCCTTTCTACACTTTTTAAGAAATCTTCCTTATCGCCTAATATGGCATCAAAAACATACCTTATACTCTTAACGATCTCTAATCTCGTTTGCTCATCATTAATAGGTTTTCTACCTTTAATTCTTTCTGAGTTGGAGTCTCTTGCAACAGTTACGTAAACTCTACCATATTTTGACGCTTCCTTTAAAAATTCTATATGCCCTGGGTGTAATATATCAAAGGTGCCAGCTACAAAAACCTTTTTTGATACATTCGATTTGAGATCCTTACCCTCATATATTTCTATAGCATCTAACAAACCTTCAGCATATACTATATCCACTAATGCAGTTACATAATCTCCTTTCTCCAGATAATATTTCGAATCTTCAGCATATAGCCTAGCTAGCTCTATTATCTTATTACTACCACTGTTAGCATTCTTTAAGCGTTCTTCCACACCTTTAATGTACTTTTCTACCCTGCTTCTTAACTCATCAACAACCATTTTATCGCATCAGCCTCCATATAATGAAGGTTACCGGGAATTATAATAATATGTGGTGTACTACCAAAATTAAATCTTAGAGCCTCTTCTATGGTAAGTGCTATCACTTTCTCGTCATCACAACCTAATCTGGCCCCTACTATTACAATGTCTGACTTTGAAATTACGTTTTTCTTATATTTTTCCTCTAATTGTAATAAAATCTGTATTGCATCATTGGCAGTCATTGCTTTATCCTCTTTCAAATCGAGATATACTATCGTGTGAAGGCCCCTTTCTTTATTTTCTTTTATTACGGTATAAGGTGCTGGATCTACAAAGTTATCATAGGGAAAGGTCACTGTAACAGACTTACCAAACTTATAAGAAGATAATAGAGACTTAGATATAATATAACAATGAACAGAAACTCCAGGAACAATTTTAATCTGGTGACCTCTTCTCTTAACTTCTATAAGTATAGATATATGAGTTGTGGCTATTAATGGGTCTCCAATACTTGCTATACTTAAATTATAATTTCTATCTAGATAATCAAAGATAATTTTAGAGTTATTTTCCAATAGGTTTCTATCAGCCTCAATAAAGGTTTTCTCTCCTTTTACTAATTCCCTTAGCGTATTGATATTTATATCGCATGATCGTGATGTATATTTATCGAAAATTATAATGTCGGAACTATTTAACGTATCTATGGCATCTTGAGTTATAAATTTCCTAGAGATTCCAAGACCTACCAAACTTAAGGTGCTCATAGAAACAATGTATAAAATTGTGTTTAATATTATCATATTTTAATGTTAGAGCTAGCCAAAGGCATCTTCATTTCTGAAGATTTGCCAGCGCTTTACATAAAACAAAATAATAGTATAGTACTTTCTGATGTGCACATAGGCTATGAGGAAGAGATGTCAAGAAAAGGCATATATATCCCTAGAATCCAAAAGAAGAGATTCTTTAACGTAGTTAATAGAGTGTTTTCAACATTTAACACTAAAAGATTAATAATAAATGGAGATTTCAAACATACATTCGAAAAACTAACTAAACAAGAGAGAGATGAATTAACTGAAATATTGAAATATTTAAAGGAAAATGGAGTAGAAGTCACAATAGTTAAGGGAAATCACGATAACTATATTTCTTTAGTTACTGAAAAGTTCGATAATGTGAAGTTAGTGGAAGATATAGATCTTGGAGAGATATTTATAACTCATGGACATAAGGTAATAGAGCCAAAGGATAATATAACTTATATTATAGGCCATGAACATCCGAGGTTGTCAATAAGAGATAAGCTAGGCTTCTCTAGAAAATTACAATGTTTCTTATCAATACCAATAAAGGATAAGCATAATTCACGAATTATAGTGCTACCAGCAATTGGAATATACCAAGCAGGAAATGATATATCATTAATACATTCAAATTACATGAGTAATTTGGTAAAAGAACATGCAATTCTAGAAAAAGCAAAACCCTACGTTATTATTGAGGGAGAAGGTATAATGGAATTCCCTGAATTAGGCCTAATCAAGAACATACTTATTTAAAAGAGGGATTTATAAGTTCAGAATCAAAAAGTTTTTAAGGTGAACTCACATCTCCAATTCATCAGCCTCGTATAAACCTATCGTAAACATAGAAAATATCGTAGCTACAGTAACGTTAGAACAGAATTTAGACCTGTATGCAATGGAAAGAAGCATACCTAACATAGAATACGATCCAGATCAATTCCCAGGATTAATATTTAGACTAGAACAGCCCAAGGTTACTGCTTTAATATTTAAATCTGGTAAAATGGTCGTAACTGGAGCTAAGAGCACAGATGAATTAATAAAAGCTGTAAAAAGAATAATAAAAACACTTAAAAAATATGGAATAAAAATAGTAGGTAAGCCAAAAATACAGATTCAAAATATAGTAGCATCAGCCAACTTACATGTAAACGTGAACTTGGATAAGGCTGCATTTCTCCTTGAAAATAACATGTATGAACCAGAACAATTCCCAGGGTTAATATTTAGAATGGATGATCCTAGGGTAGTATTGCTAATTTTTAGCAGCGGTAAAATGGTAATAACAGGAGCAAAAAGAGAAGAAGAAGTATCTAAAGCTGTAAAGAAAATATTTGACAAACTGGCTGAAATGGATTGCATAAAGCCAATAGAAGAGGAAGAGGAACTAGAGCTCTAGAAGCTTAAGAAGACCATTTGTTATACTTTTACTCTTAACACTTTTTATTCCTCTTTTACTAACCTCTTTATTAAAAAATGATACATAAACTGGAGATTCAAACATACCGCCAAAATAATAAACTACATTAGAATTTACGGCATCACATACCATTTTTATTATGCTAGAAAATTCTGAAATACAATCACTTAAAATCCTTATACTCTTTCTGTTATTTAGCTTTACAGCATTAAGTAAATTAACAGAAAATTGAGCTATTTTTGACGGATTACAAGAGTTCTCATACAAAAACTTTACTAGTTCTTCCTCAGTCTTAAAATTTGAGAAACGAAGTAATGAATTGGAATCAGATAAACCTTGAAATTCCTTTAAAACTTCCCTTAAGAATTCTCTACCTAGCCAAAAACCGGAACATATATCCCCAACTAACCAACCTCTATCACCTTTCACTATTCTCCTTTTTCCATCATATCCATATACTATGCTTCCAGTTCCGGAAATGGTTATACAACCTTTGTCAGCATTAGACAAAAGCACAACATGAGCATCATGCTCCACTACTACTTTCTCAGCGAACCTGCTCAAATTTGGATACAATCTAGCTTTAACGTTCTTAGCCATAACCTCGCTATCTATTCCAGCTAATGATATCGCAATCCCTTTAAATCGCATATTAAACAACGATACTATACGAGTTATTTGTGAAATTGCCTTATCTGGTCCTACCTTATCTACACTCGCTGGATTAAATCTATACTGTTTTGTTATTTTACCATCACTATAAATATAGACTTTAGTTGATGTACCGCCTGCATCAATTAGGAGATAGTCCACAAACATTATAAATTAAAATGTCATTAAAGTTTTAGTGCTAAAAATGCTCAAACATGGCAAGTATGTTTACGTAGATTTAGGAAATGGTAAATACATAAAAGTAAGAGTGTTAAAGGCTAGGGACGAAAACTCCCCCGAAAGATATATCCTAACAAGTTCTATAAATAAAAAGAAGCCTAAAGATGCGATTACAATAAAATTGGATAATCTTCCAGTAGAGGTTAAAGATAAGTTAACTAAATTCTTTTTATGAGCCTTTCTAATATTCCATATTTTTCTAATGCACTCAAAGTTATGTATATTGAGATAATTACTATTGAAGTTAATATTAATACATATAATGATTGTACAGTCAATATATAGGAATTATCAATGATATCTTTTATAACAGTAAATAATACAAAATATATGAAAATTATATTTATAATCTTTATTATATCATGCCAGACTCTAATATCTTTATTAAGACCTTTCGATATAGCTTTACCACCAAATAGGATTATGGCTGAAAATGACGCATATGGAAGAAGTTGCAGAATAGCAAATGCAAACTCTTGAATGCCATTAAGACCTTTCGTTAATTGAAGTTGTATATAAAGGTTTATTATACCAATTAAAATAGATATAATTGATACTGTAGACGTGATGACCATAATAGTAGAGTTCTCCCACCAATTTTCTATAAGATCATCTATTTTAAGTCCTTTTATTATCATCGCTGCACCTAATATTATTAGAATTGTGGGCTCTATGTAAACAGATAAATTAAGAACTGCTAATATGCCAGCTAACGCTAGTACTATACCTGGCACTCCCAAGAAAATTCTAGCATATCGTTTCTCAGTTATAGCCTTCCTTATATACTTAGCTAAAAGCATATATGTCTCCTCAACCCCTCTATATTGTTCCACAATAACTTGCTGAACAGCTGAAATTTTTAGCCTAGATTGGATAATAGGTATCGCACGTGCGTCGTCTGGACTGTCATATACCACAACTGCATATTCTGGTGATAACTTTTCGATTACTTTATCTAATTTTCTAGAAAATTCTAATTGAGATTCTATTCCTCCTTTTTTAGACCCCGATATAAAGACTATTTCAACATCTTCTCCTTTTCTTTTAAGATCATTATATATATTAAAAGCTACAACCATTGAATTAAAATCAGAATCAGTAGGCATAAAATATGCTGCCTTATCAAGAGCAAGTTTACAGTTCTCTTCACCAACAATCGGTGATAAAAAACCTAAATCTCCTATATCATCGTCAATGTCAATGTAAATTACTATTGTCTTTACCATCCTTATTATCTACTTCTCCATAAAGTATTAAAAATTCTTCAAAAGATAGCCTCTTATTTTGTTTGAGCTTCTCCTCTATTGCTTTCTTCTTCTTCTCAATAACCTCGGTGGTATTTATCGCAACAGGATTTTCTTGAAGACTTTTTAATCTTTTTTGGCTCTCGCTAAGTTCTTCGCTTTTAGTTTTAATTTCTGCGTTTAAACTTTCTACTTGCTTATAAATCTCTTCAATCTCCTTACTCAGATTATCTATCTCTTCTCTCAACTTATTTCTCTCTTCAATTAATCTTTTAATAATATTCTTTTTTTCACTGATTTCATTTATAATTGCCTTGATTCTTTCTCTAACAGAATTTAACTCCACTCTTTTAGCTAATAATTCAGCCTTCTCTTCTGTTCTTTTCTCCTTTATTTTAGCAACCTTCTTAGCATCCTGCAGTTTCTTTTCCAGTTCTGCAATTCTCTGTATGATTTTCTTCTCCTCCTCTAATGTTAATGAACTAGTTTGTAATCTCCATTCAAGATCTCGTATTTTCTTCTCAATGGCATCGGGATTACCTAAATTCTGCGAGGATAATTTCTTAATTTCCTCAAAATCTTTCTTTATCTGTTGAATTATTTCAGCCAAATTCTTCCTTCTCTCCTTTAACTGATTAAATTCTTCCAGCCTTATTCTATACTCTTGCCTTAAGGTGTTGATTTGCTCTGTTAATTCTTTTGCCTTAGATATTTTTTCTCTTCTCTTTTCTCTCAGTTTTCTAGCTTTTTCAAGAAGTTCTGATTTAAGTTGTTTTAACCTGACTATATTCTCTCTCAGCTCAGATATCTTCTTATACAGTTCGTCCGCACTCGTTGAGGTAGATGACATTCTTGTTTATTTTAATGACAAATACGTATAAATAACTATTTCCCACATAATAACCCTTAATACACCCTAAAATGCGAGATACTCTATGGATAGAAAATCATGAGGTATTATCAACAATTAATAATAAACATATGTAGTAGTAACATAAAAATGAGATGAAAAACAACTTTAATGAAATTGGCACGTTCACAAAGAATGTTTTGAAGGATAAGATTTTAATAAAATTAAGGAAAGATATAAATTATACGACATATAACATTATAGGGAAATCGATATATAATGAAAATAAACAGAAAATAGGAAAGATACTTGATGTTCTAGGGAACGTAAATGAACCCTACGCTTTAGCCACATTTGATCAGAATTTCAAAATAACATACAATGAAAAAATTTTCGTTAGTTATGAAAAGAGGAGGTTTAGAAAATGAAGTGTGTTTTCTGTGGAATGGAAAACTCAGTAACATATGATGCAGAGAAAGGAATGTACGTATGCACAAATTGTGGTAGTATAATAGAGGATAATGCTATAGATCCCGGTCCAGATTGGAGGGCTTATAACACAAAGGATAGAAATGAGAAAGAGAGAGTGGGAAGCCCATCTACGCCAAAAGTTCATGATTGGGGATTTCACACTATTATAGGATATGGTAGAGCTAAAGATAGATTGAAAACACTTAAAATGCAGAGAATGCAGAATAAAATGCGTGTTTCACCAAAGGATAAGAAACTAGTTACCTTACTTTCAATTTTAAATGATGAAAGTTCTAAACTAGAATTACCAGAGCATGTTAAAGAAACTGCTTCGTTAATAATAAGAAAAATGGTTGAAAACGGTAAGACTAAAAGAATAGACCAATACGTAATTGTAATAGCTGCGTTATACTATTCTTGCCAAGTAAACAACATACCAAGACATTTGCAAGAATTTAAAATAAGGTACTCCATATCTTCTAGTGAATTCTGGAATGCTCTACAAAGAGTTCAATCCGTAGCCAAAACAATACCAGACTTTCGTCCTAAAATAAGACCAACTGAATACATACCAAAAATTATTTACAAATTAAATTTACCCCCAATTATAGGAACTAAAGCGTCTGAACTGGTAGACCTTATGCATAAGCATGGTCTCACAAGTGGAAAAGGTTATTTATCGTTAAGTGCAGCTTCTGTATATCTTATATCCGCATTGATGGATATAAAAAAGACACAAAAGGAAGTAGCAGACGCACTGGACATAACAGAAGTAACTATAAGGAACAGATATAAGGAAATTGTTGACAACTTTGATATTGTAGTTTTTATTTGAACTTAGATAATTTTTATTAAAAGAGATATTATTTTTATTATGATAAAAAGTGCTGAAAACTAATTAGTAGCTTCGATACGTTTCTAACGTGATCACAAAAAAGAGTAAAATAAATAAGTGTGGAATACATATATATAATTTAGCCAACACGGGTGTAAAAGATGGAATCTGATTCAACAAATAATTATGAAGCGATAGTACATAAAAAGATAAAGGAGATGGGAGAAAAAGGCATTTCTCAACAAGAACTCGCGAAATCCGTCGGATTACCGATTAGGGAAATTAGCGGGATAATAAAAAAATTAGTTGAGAAGAAACTTGTTATAAAAAAGGCAGTTAAAGAAAATGGTAAAAATATAGTGAAACTATTTGCAGTTGATAATACTTATAACATTAACATTTATGTGAATCTAGATAGTTTAGAAGATATACCTTGCTTAAGCTGTAAGAATTTGACAAAATGCGGTAACGGAATACATGTAAGCCCACAAACATGTGGTAAACTCTCGAGCTGGATTTTAGAAAAAACACCACTTTAAACTCTCATACATTCCACAATTTCTTCATATTCCTTATCGGTCTTAATTCCATTTGAAGCGAAATGTGTTCGCGATGCGTCTCCTAAACATTCCAAAACAGCTTGAATAGGGGGGATCGCTGATATTTTTAACTTAGATGCAAGTTTGCTGAGATTATAATATACGTTCCTATACCTCATTTCACCTACAATCAAATTAATCAACTTCTGTACTCTGCTAAAAGATGATATATAGTTAAATCTTGTATACGTTTGTAGTATAGACTCCACGAAATCTGTATCATAAAGTGGACCCGAATAGAGTGGACCTACAATAACTAGATTAGATCCACACCGAGGACATTTAGCGTCACATTTATCTTCTAAAAAACTATGAAATCCGCACCGAGGACATTCTCCAAAATATTTAATATTTATATTAATATTCTGGTCAGCTTTCCTTGCACCACTTTCCACTTTTAAAAATAGTCTATAATAATAATCAGCGTAAAAAGAAAACAGAGGATATACCGTTTTCTCTAATATTGCAGATTCTTTGATGATCTTACCAATAAGTATTCTCAGTCCAATTTCCTTTGAGGAAGAAAGCTTTTGATTAATAGCATCATACTTTCTTCTACATGAAGTTACTGAGGACCCCTCAAGGGGAGATAAATCAGTGGCAGTAAATGCGACAACCCCGTTTCTTATAGTAGCGCTTATAGAAGAAAGGATAAATGGAGATGGTGAACCAAAAGGATCTATATCAACATAATCGCTTTTTATTTCATAGAGAAGGGAATTTGCATCTCTATTATAGATTTTAGCGTTATCAATCCCGTTATTTTTAACATTAGTTTCTATGAGGGTAATAGCCTTGGGATTCTTATCGTTTAATATTAATTGTTCAGATCTCCAGCCCTCTATATAATATCTAATTCCCCTTACTCCAGTTGCACTTAAGGCATCAACTATAATCTTTGGCTTTAATATACTAACAACTATAACGCTCAGATCTCTGTTAAAAACCATTTTAGGGTTATAAAATACAGGAGCCCACGCTGGATCAAAGTTACCTTCTCTCATATATTCACTTGGATCTGGTATGAATATTCTAATCTTCCCTTCTATTACTTCCTTTAATCTCATCTATTAAAGAATGTATCTTATTTTCTTCATAAGTTTTATATCCAAGATCTTCACAATCTTTTAAGACCCTTGATGTTCGAGCAACTATTATTAATTCGGATTTAGTATAAGAGGCTAATTTCGTAGCTTCGTAAAACTTCTTTATTGATCTATTATAGTCTTTATTTTCTATTGTAACTAAATACCTCTTATTATCATCTTTAGCATTAACTATTAAATCAGCAGCTGTCAATTTTAACGATAGAACGTTTAATCCATTTTCTCTTAACATATAAATTAGCTTTGATTTGAAATTTTCAGACATATCTATCGATTCATCTTTGACTTCTTTCTTGGATTTTATAGAATCCCATATTACGTCACCTATTATCTCATCTCCGAATAAATCTATTAATTTTTCAGCTACTTCCAGTGAGACATCAGAATCGCCCTTTTCATAATCGTACACGGCTTTTCTTGAGACGCCAAGAAGTTTAGCTAAATCCCCTATGCTATATCCCATTTCCTCTCTCTTATGCCTCAGTAAGTCGTGCCTTATTTTTATAAATATACCACCTCTAGTCCTATATAGAAAGACCTTTTCCCCATCTACTATTCTTTTAAATCCTTCAGGCGAGATCGCAAAGACGTTATCTGCTTTTACTGAAACTATATCTTCCTCCTCCTCATTGGTAACAATTAAAGACGCGGTTTGTGTTGATATTGCTATTTTCTTTAAATCAGAGATCTCCTCTTTAGTAATCCTTTCTTCAGAAACTTTAACTAGGGCAGGGTCTTTAGCATTTATAATTATATCTACTGATTTCCTATTATGCTCTGGATATTCAATCAAAGTGTAGGTATATTTCTTATCCTCTAACAGATCTATAACATCATTAATAATCCTTGTATTCATATTCTACATCTCACTTAGTTCTGTTTCCTCTGTATAATTTCTAGTAGGACTAAGAATTATAAATATTAATGAAGAATACTCTCTTAATAGCTTTTCAACATCTGTATTTAATATTACATTTGATATTTCCCTTTCAAGCAAAATTGAAATTGCCTTTCGATTCCATTCTTCACCACTTATAAAATACTCTCCAATTTCAGTTGATTTAATAAATATAAACGGAATTTTCACTAATGCCCATAAATAGAGAGGGATATGCGCAGAAAGTCTTTCCACTTCGTTCTTTTTAAACTCGTGATAAAGACCGTTATTTAATTTAATTTTTAACTTTCCCTCTAATGCGTCCATAATACTAACGTATTCTGCAGGAGTGGATGAAAATATATCTTTCAGACCTAACTCAAAAATTTTATCTATCAAAATCTTACCCTTTATATTTACTTAAAACCATAGCATGGTCTTTATCATACGGATCAAGATTTATAATCTGAATAGTCTCGAAATTGGAATTCTCCAATTTTTCCACTTCAGCTTTGTATATTTCCTTTGGATCTTTAGTGACGTCAATACTTCTGGCTTTAATAACAAGAAGCATATAGCCATTTACCTTAAGAAAGAACTTTGCATTATATATTGCGATATCGGTTTGGTCAGGCTGCGCGATATCAACGTATAATACATCCACATTCTCCACTAAGGATTTATAATTTTGGGGAAATCTAGCATCTGCTAATATTGGAAATATGTTAGGTCTTCTTTGCGCAACCAACAATAATTCTCTTACCACTCTGGGAGAAAATTCAACACCATACGCTTTGCCTTTCAATTCTATAATGTCAGAAACATGACTTATTGTAGTCCCTGAAGCAGCTCCTAAATATAACATTTTTATATCTTTTTTTACGGGATTATGCTTAAGGCCCTTTAATATCGCACCTGCTAACTTACTTCTAAATGCATTCCACTCCCTGTACTCAATTCCCTCATATTTAATTAGTCTCTCTCCATACACATTAAATCCAGGTGCTAAATTCTTCGTACATAGCCTAAAACTACCATCGTTAAATTCACATTCGTAAATATTTTCCATATTAGTTTGTTTTACACTCACTACTTCTGACATTTTAAATCACTTTCTTTTACCTTTTCTCTTTCCACCTTTTTTACCTTTTTCCTGTTGTTTCTGTGGTTGTTGCTGAGGTTTTCTAGGTGGTGGTTGCGCATATTTCTCTTTAATCTCATCTATTCTCTTCTTTAACTGTTCATTTAACTGATCACCTATAAATCTTCCACTGAAAGCATCAACCCTTGCTGCTATCGCTAATTTCGCTGCTAAGGCTCTAGCAATCTTTCCTCTTTGCCATCTTGGCGAAGTGTGAATTGCAGGATACTGGAATATGACACCATGTTTCGGTGGCCTACTTCCACTTCTTAGTGCTCTGAATAGTGCTTTCTCTGCTCCTAAAACTTGAATTGTACTAGCAGGCATCTTGGCTAACTCATCTAAGCTACCAGCTAAACTTAGCAGTCTAGCACCAAGCGCTGGGCCCACTAATGCTGTAACATTTGGAGCAACCTCTTTCATTACGCCCTCTAAATAATTGGTTAAATTTCTTCTTATATTGTATAAATCCAGTATGGTATTTGCAATCATCCTCATAGCGGATAAATCGTCCTCTGAAATATCCGCACCTATACTTTTCTTTGCTGCATCTAAAATTCTGTTTATTTTCTGCTCATTAAAACCTAATTCTTTTAAGGCGTCTTTGCTTAGAAGTTCTCTATCTCCAAATCTGGAGACTATTGTTGCGTATTGTTCATGATCTTCGATTAATTTATCTAACTCCGGAAAATGTATACTATACCATTCCCTTAATCTTTCTGAGAATAAGTTTATGGTTTTGTCAATATCATCCATCGCTCTGACTGCCTGAATTGCCAAAAGATCTCTTTTCTGTGCTGCAGATCTAAGTTTCCTTCTTGTATACTCCAAAGATAACTCATGAAGAAAATTATAATATTCATCTTCACTATTAGCAAATTTAATATCTATAGCTACTTTAGGTAACGATTCTCTAAATAGCCTAGATATCTTATTATGCGGTTCATATATTACCTTGTAACCTAATGCTTGCAATTTAGGTACTTCAGCTTCGTTCTCAACGACTACTTCTTGTGGATTAATTTTTTTCAATAACTCTATTGACACACTAAGCGGGGTACCTTTCTCATTATCTATAAGCTCCTCAGTTACTTTTCCCAAATCCTTTGGATTAGATATATAATCAATAACATTTCCGTTCTCGTCATAGGCAATTGCACCAATAACGTGTTCCATAAGATATATTTTCATCATCTCTCACTACAAACCTATCTGACAAATTTTTAAGTTTAAATGCTTAAGTTATTAGGAGAGCAAACATGCCTTCACACGGTTCGTTAACTAAAGCGGGAAAAGTTAGAAGTCAAACTCCAAAGATACAACCAAAAGAGAAGCATAAAGAAGTGCCTAGAGTTAGGAACAGAAAAGAATATGAAAAGAGAGTTGTAAAAGCTAGGCAACAAGCGCCAGCTAGATGATAAATTATTTTTGCTATTGTCTAATCTTTTTCTGTGCAAGAAGGTTATAAAGGAAAAGCTTACGATGTTTTAAAAAAGCTTAATATAGATATAGGAGATCTTATAGAAATCAAAAAAGGGGATCTTATAGTAAGAGGTATACTATTGCCTAGTTATTCTAGAGATGATAGAATAATAGTTATAAAATTGGATAATGGGTATAATATAGGAATATCCATAGAGAATATAAGTGAAATTAAAGTTCTTTCAAAATCACTCCAAAAAACTACTGAGAGAGAGAGTAGTAAAAGTGCTTATAAAAAAACTAAAAGTGAGATAAAAATAATCAGTACTGGAGGCACTATCGTAAGTAAAGTTGAATATGAAACAGGCGCAGTTAGACCTGCATTGTCTACAGAGGAAATTATACAATTCTTACCAGAGATAAATGAAATTGCAGATATAGATGCAGAAATCTTATTCTCCATATTAAGTGAAAACATGAAACCCGAATATTGGATTAAAATTGCTAGAGCAGTAAAGGATGCTTTTGATAAAGGAAATAGTGGAGTAGTCATTGCTCATGGTACAGATACTATGGCATATACAGCTTCAGCATTGGCCTTTTCGTTACAATCCTTAGAAGGGCCAGTAGTATTAGTCGGATCCCAAAGAAGTAGCGATAGACCAAGTAGTGACTCTGCAATAAACCTCTTATCATCCGTCTTGGTAGCAAAACATGCACCATTCGGTGAAGTCGTAGTAAATATGCACGCAGAATCCTCAGACACGTTTACATTAGTGCATAGAGGTGTAAAGGTTAGAAAGATGCATAGTAGCAGAAGAGATGCATTTCAGTCAATAAACGATAAACCTTTAGCCAAAGTCCTTTGGAAGGAAAGGAAGTTAACAATGTTAAGAGAAGACTACATAACCAAAAAGACTGAAACTACATTAGATGCTAAATTCGATGAGAGAGTATTTCTGTTATATTACTATCCGGGACTAAGTAGAGAACTAATCGAGCAAATCATATCAAATACCAAAATAAGGGGACTCATAATAGCTGGTACAGGTTTAGGACACACTTCATCAGAATATGTAGAATTATTCAAAAAAGCCACTAAAGATGGTATATTTATAGGAATGACCACACAATGTTTATTTGGAAGAGTTAATATGAATGTTTACACTACCGGAAGACAATTATTAGATGCAGGAGTTACACCATTAGAGGATATGTTACCAGAAGTTGCATTAGTAAAATTAATGTGGGTACTTGCGCATGAACAGGATTTAGAAAAGATAAGAAATATGATGACTACTAATCTAGTAGGAGAAATAAATCCTCGTCATACTTTAGACCTTTACCCGAGGTGGTTATATGAGTGAACTAAATTATGAGGAACTAGGTCTAAAAGTAGGATTAGAAATTCATCAGCAACTAAATACCTCTCATAAGTTGTTTTGTAACTGTAGCACCAATTTAGAAGAAGAGCACAAATTATCCCTAGAGAGATATTTGAGACCAGCACTAAGCGAATTAGGGGAAGTTGATGTAGCTGCATTGTTTGAATGGAAAAAAGGCAAGAAATATGTTTATAAAATACCTATTACTTCAAGTTGTAACGTAGAAGCTGATGAAGAACCTCCGCATTTAATAAATGATGAGGCGTTAAAAATAGCATTAGCTGTCGCAATTGCCCTAAATAGCAACATAGTAGATGAAATTTACGTGATGAGAAAGATCGTAATAGATGGATCAAACACAACAGGGTTCCAGAGAACTGCTATAGTTGCGCTTGGTGGTATATTAAAGGACGAAGGAGTAACAATACAAACAATAGCTGTAGAAGAAGACGCAGCGAGAAAAATCAGTGAAGAAGGGGATCAAGTAGTTTATTCCCTAGATAGATTAGGAATCCCATTAATAGAAATATCCACTGGGCCAGATATAAAGAGTCCAGAGCAAGCAGAAAGGGTAGCATTAAAAATAGGCCAATTGCTCAGAATGACTGGAAAAGTTAAAAGGGGCATAGGAACAATAAGACAAGATTTAAATATTTCCATAAAAGGTGGAACTAAGATAGAAATTAAAGGAGTACAGAAACTAGAATTAATACCAGAGATAGTAAAATATGAAGCAATGCGCCAATTTAACCTATTAAAAATAAAGGAAGAACTAAAGGTGAGAGGGCTATCTAAGGAGCTAATTTTATCTAATTTAATTATAAAAGATCTCACTGAATTATTTAAAAACACTAAAAGTAAAATTATAAAAAATGGAATAGAAAAGGGAGAATTGGTATATGGGATAAGAGTGTATAAATTTAAAGGGATATTAGGCTGGGAGTTAATACCTAAAAAACGGAGATTTGGAACAGAAATCGCAGATTACGTTAGAGCGCTTGCGGGATTAGGAGGACTCTTTCATTCTGACGAATTACCGAATTATGGAATATCTGAAGAAGAGGTGAACAAAGTTAGAGAAGTATTAGGTGCGTCAGCTGAGGACGGCTTTATCATTATCGTAGGTGAAAAAGAAAAGTTAGAAAAGGCATTAGAAGTTATAAGAGATAGAATTGCATTAGCATTTGATGGCGTACCTAAGGAAACTAGAGGTGCACAAGATGATGGAACTACTAAGTTCTTAAGGCCACAGCCTGGCTCAGCTAGAATGTACCCAGAAACTGATATACCACCTAGAAGAGTAGATGAGAAATTACTAGAAGAAGCTAAAAAATTAGTTCCAGAATCCCCTGAAACTAAAATGAAAAGGTATATTGCATTAGGGTTAAGTGAAGAACTCGCAAAAGAAGTTATTAGAGATCCTAAACTTGACCTTTTTGAGGACTTAGTTAATAAGTACTCACCTAAAGTCTCTCCAGTAGTGATAGCAACTACACTTACTAATACCTTAAAATATGTTAAATCTAAAGGTGGAGATATATCAAAAATTAGCGATAATGATATAGAAGAATTAGTAAAGAATGTTTATGATAACAGAATTAGTAAAGATTCAATTCCAGAGATACTCCTAGAGTACACTACAAATAAAAATATCATACTTAAAGATGTGATACGTAAATACGAAGCCCTATCACAAGAGGAGTTAGAAAAAATTATAGATGATGTGATAAAAACGAATCTAGATGAGATAAACAAAAGAAAAGAAAAAGCGATAAATCTAGTCATGTCGAAAGTTATGAGTAGAGTCAAAGGGAGAGCTGACGGAAAAGTGGTATTAGAGTTAATAAAGACTAAATTAAAAAACATTATTGGATGAAGAATTACCCTCGGACGGATAGCTAATGAAGACAAGGCATTTGTCGGATTTAAAGATGATGAGCTTGACCACTCATGAATTTAGATGATGTAATAAAGGTAGCCGCTGAATATCCATTCAGAAATCTTAATGAGGAAATAGAACTAGAGGATAATTTACTTAATATAGCACAATTACCTCAATTATTAACAATTGGTGGAGTTAAAAAAGTAAAATGGAAATATAAGGCTAAAATCATCGGCCCTGATTTATCTACAATAGTAACTGATGGGGATAAGAATACTGAGGAATTGATAATAAGAACTCCTTTAATGAAACTCTCATTCCCTTGGAGCTTTAATAAGATCGACGACAAGTCATTGGAGAAGCTAGTAGAGTATTTATTACCATGCAAAGAAGGTACATCTTTATTTAATATTTCCCCCTGGCCGAGATACGTCTTTAATGGAAACGAAATCATAGAATTAAAAGAAGGTGAAATAGGTAATGGGAGAAAGACAAAAATTGAGAATATCAGATTGGAAGAAAACCAAGTAACTATAAATACAAGATTTCTTAATCCTCAATTCTTTTATATAAACCCATTCTACATAGAGAATGATAACAAACCATTAGAGAAAACGTATGCAATGAGTGTTGAACTAACGGAAGCTTATTCGCTTGTGAGCAACTCAATTATGGATTTGAGATTTGATTTGGGTAAAATACATGCGGAAACCAACGGAAAAATACTTATTTCTAAAACAAAAACCTCAACTGAAGCTAAACTCCATAGATTATTATGGGAAATGATAAATAATGTATTAGAGTTGGACTGTAAACCACCATTTCCAATATCGTTATACAGAATAGAACCATCATCAGTAGTACCATTATATATTAGATTCGACGATAAGACAGACAGATTAGAAATGATAATAGAGAATTTCAGCGATAGACCTGTGATTGCTACGATTTATTTTTCAGCAAGAATCTCAAAAATATTAGAACCTAATGATATTGTACAAGGAGAATATGATAGAGTGAAAATACCTATAAGAAGATGGGGAATAACAAGCTTATTATTAGAAATAAAAAAACTTCCAGACTTATTACTTAAGAGAAAAGCTATTTGATTTCTACAGTAGTTTCATATAGACAAGGGCTCAAACTATACCCATGCTTACTAAGAACTTTCTTACCTTCAGAACATAAGATACAATAATATACAGAAAGATTGGAGTTAGAATTTAGAATCCTATTAGTAACCTCATTCACAAGATCCATAAATTT
Organism: Sulfolobus tengchongensis; assembly: GCF_036967215.1. Classification (NCBI taxonomy): domain Archaea; kingdom Thermoproteati; phylum Thermoproteota; class Thermoprotei; order Sulfolobales; family Sulfolobaceae; genus Sulfolobus; species Sulfolobus tengchongensis. The sequence continues at coordinate 82,946 of NZ_CP146016.1, read as the reverse complement.
CTCATCCCTTTCCAAAATTGACTTTAGATTACCTCCTCTCCTACTCTTTATATAGTTAGAAACAGCAGCTGGTGTAAGCCCCATTAGATTTGCAGCTTTATACTCAGACAGTTTCTTCTCTTTTATTAATTTCTCTGCAACTATACTTCTCACTGCTGGTAAGATCTCTCTAACTGAAAACTCACATGGTAATTGTAATGACATATCTAATACACTTCAGTCTAAATATATAACAACTGGTAAATAAAAATGTTTTTATAATTCACACGTTTTACATCCACCAGCATAAGTCTCTGAAACCTCAACAAATTTCTTTTCCATCCTTAAACTAGAAGGAAGTAATTGAGTTTTCTTAACTTCCTCTTCTTTCTTTTTTTCGTATTCCTCCCTTTCTTTCTTAACACCGAAGTAAATAACTTGTTGCTGCTTACTCTTATCTCTATATACTGTTATGCCTTTAATCCCAAGTTTCCAAGCTAATAGGTAAACTTTTTCAACAGTTTCAGGGGGTTCTTCACTCCTTAAGTTAATAGTCTTTGAAGTACCAGAGTCATTCCATTGCTGCCATACCGCTTGGTGTAGAACGTGATAAATTGGTGAAACTTCGTGCGCAGTTCTAAATAATTTCCTCAAAGACTTCGGCATAAATATATTCTCACCAATTATGCCAGTTTCCGCTATTTTCTGTATTACTTCAGGATCGTCTAGCTCATACTTTCTCAGATATTCGAGAAAAAGTGGATCAATCTCTATGAATTTTCCAACTGCAACATTCCTAACAAACGCCAATGCGAATAATGGCTCGATTGATGAAGAAGTACCAGCAATGATGGATATGGTACCAGTAGGAGCAATAGAAACTACCGTAGAGTTCCTTAACCCATACTTTAATCGTTTACTTTTCAACTCATCAAAATCTAATTTATCTACCACACTACTCAGTTTCCTAACATAATCTGATGGTTCACTACCAACAATACCAGAAATTTGCAGTATACTGTCAAAGCTCATGGCACTTTCCCAAATATCCCTATACAATTTTGAATCGTATGCAGGAAATGATCCTTTTTCTTTAGCTATTTCAATAGAAGCCTTATACGCATGATAGAAAATAAACTTAGCTAATTGATATGAAAGATAAACTGCATCTACTGAGTCATAAGGTATACCTAATTTGATTAGCATCCTAGCTAAACCCATTACACCTAAACCAACTTTTCTAGTTCTCTTTGTCGCTTCCTCTATCTGTTTTAATGGATAACGGTTAGCATCGATCACATTATCTAAGAATCTAACTGCATATTGAATTACCTCAGCTAACCCATCCCAGTCAATTGTTGGCTTACCGTCCTTCTCTATGACAAACTTCTCAAGGTTAATCGACCCTAAGTTGCATGACTCCCAGGGTAGTAATGGTTCTTCACCACATGGATTAGTAGCGTTTATTTTTCCAAGATACCATACTGGATGTCTCCTATTTATCGTATCGATGAAGAGAAGACCCGGATCACCACTATCCCAAGCACCTTTTACAATCTCATTAAATAGTGATCTGGCATTTATATATTTGACAATTGCACCCTCCTTTGATGCTATCACCAATGCTTCATCTACTGTTATAATTTTACTCTCATCTAATGGAACTACGCCACCTTTTTCTTCCAATTCTGACAAAATTACCTCTTGAATCCATTCCTCATTCATATAACCCCTAGCCTTTGAAATATAGTATTCATGATCAGTTCCAGATATCTTGGTCTTTCTAGGGTTAATTAATGGAACACTTTCTCCTTTCTCTACTGCCTCCATAAAGTAATCATAAGCACCAACAGAGATATTGAAATTCTGTAACTGAACGTCCTTTAACTGACCTGTCTTTGCTCTTATAAAATCCTCAATATCGGCATGCCATACATGCATTACTCCCATATTAGCTCCTCTCCTCTTGCCACCTTGTTTTATAACGTCAGTAGATGCGTCAAACACTTTCATAAATGAGACTGGTCCAGAGGCAACACCAGCAGTCGAAGCAACAACATCACCTTTAGGCCTTAACTCTGAGAAATCAAATCCAGTTCCTCCACCTTGTTGATGAACTAATGCAGTAGCTCTTAATGCATCATATATCCCATCTCCTTCTGGTGTAGTCATAGCATCCTTAACTGGAATGACAAAGCACGCAGAGAGAATACCTAATCTAGTTTCACTATTCATCAAAGTTGGTGAATTAGGCATAAACTTAAGATTACTTATCATCTCGTAAAACTTTTCTTCTAGATATTTTACTTCATCCTCAGACTTACCATACTTTCTCTCAACAGAAGCTAAGAATCTAGATACCCTCCTAAATAACATCTGTGGCGTTTCAATATATCTTAACGTGTTGGGATCCTTTAGTAAATATCTAGCCTCTAATACTTTTAACGCGTTGTATGAAAGCAATAGATCCTTAGGATCAAAATCCTGCCACTTTCCCTTACCGTAAACATGGTTGTAAATCCTTGCTAAAACATAGCGTTTAGCTAGATCCATTAAAAAGGGGTACTTTAACGAATTCTCTATCAAATTTCTCTCTACGATATCAGCTATTGTTCTAGTATCTATTGCATTGTCTTTAACGTTAGCTCGTATATCATTTGCTATACCATCCACTACTTCATCCGGTATTGAAGATAATTTAGAAATTATCTTCTCTAACCTAAATTCGTCAGACCTGCCATCCCTCTTAACTACTTTAATCTTCCTTAAAGATGTAGAGTATAATATCTGCTCCATCGCTTTCATAGATTATTATGACTTACTTAGTTTTAACCTTTTAACTATATCGAATGTGGTATTACCTAATAGAATCCCAAAAAGATACTACACCATTTTCGTTAAAAATAGAAATTTAAAGAAAAAAGTAAATGTTAAGACAATAACTCATAATCTATACCTTCATTGTAGTGTGTGTATCATTTGAAAACTAGACGATAATTCTATGAATAGTCCTGATACAGAGAATAGCCTCAATTTTCAGAAAATCCACAAACTACCTTCATTGATATAATAATTTAGGAGAGATCCCGTATACCATAAACCTAAAGTAAGTCATTTAGCTGAGAAAATCGATCATAGCAGGGCAAGTATTGAATATAAGGTAGCCGGGCAGGGATTCGAACCCTGGTCCCAGGGGCCAGAGCCCTGGATCCTTGACCACTAGACTACCCGGCTATGTTTAAATAATATATCATCACTTAAAAGTTTATTATCGTAGAGTAAGATAGGTTCTGATTCCAAAAGTATAGGTCTCTTAGCTCAATTACATGATTTAATTTTAACCTGCATTAGTCATTTATATAATAAATGTTTCCTAATTATTTTGGAAATTTCAAATTATATTAAAAAGACATGGGATCAACAACGACAATAAGCTTTAAATGTTATTTATGTGATAATTTTCTTGATGCCGCCGTAGCTCAGCCTGGTTAGAGCGCCGGCCTTGTAAGTTATTGCCGGGAAAGCCGGCGGTCGCGGGTTCAAATCCCGCCGGCGGCTTCGTCTAAATATTTTTCTATAGCTTTCCTAATTACTTCGCTTCTGCTCATTCGTTTGTTTAACGCAAATAAATCTAGCCGTATCAAGAGATCTTCTTCTGCCTTAAAAGTTATTACTCTTACCATTTGTCCTCATTAGTAAGTTAAGAATAGGTAGTATATTATAAGAAATTTTCAATTATAAGCAGACAGAGGGGGAGTTCATCGAAACTAATATCCTAACGATTTCAAAATATCTTCTATACGACTCTTAAGAGTTTCAGGATCTTGTTCTTCAATTATGAATCCTCTTACTATTATTCCTTCAGCCTCTTTTCTGCTTAGTCCTCTTGTTTGCAAATAAAATATCTGATTTTCATCTATCCTACTTATTGCCGCAGAGTGCTTAGCCATAAGTACTCTTCCAGTTTTTACTTCAAGCATGGGAGAGACTACTGCCTTGGCCTCTTTACCTAAGACTAACGACCTACCAATTATTGAAGTAGAGGAATTGGTTGCAATCTCATCTATGGTAGCTACACCTCGTACTACAGTAAATGCTTGATCATTAGAAATAGCTTTCATAAAACCATTACTAGTACTTTTTCCACCTAAATGAATTATATTATTTACTACGTCAATTTTGTTATTATGTACTCCAAACGCCCTTGAAGAGAATTCACTTACACTGTTTTCTTCTAGTCTCGTATTAAACTGTACATGGCCCATCTTATTACCATTAACAAATAATGAAGATCGCATTGTACCCTTTATATTGGCCTTAATATAAGAGAAAAGTAAGCTATTATCTCCGGAAAGACTTATAAATTGGAAATCTAAGGACGAACCTTCCTCCACGTTTATAGAAATAATGGGACTCACAAGCGAATTTTCCCCTAAATTTGATATTTCATAAACCAACTTAATTTGTTTATTTTTAGGCACATTTACTATAACATGTGATGGAGAGAAATGCATATTTCTATTGATAACATGCCTAATATAGTATTCGCCCTCACTATCTATTACTATTCGTCTAGAAAGAGAGAAGGCTAACGATACTAATTTATGCTCATCACTACTTGTTACATCATCCTTTATTGAGTCATCTATTAACACCCCTCCCTTTTTCACAATAATGCTATCATTATCAATTTCAACTGCATTGTCTCTTACGCTCTCACTATATGTTACCTCCTGTTTGGAAATACTGTTAAGGTTTAATGAATCGTACAGATTCCATTCAGTATAATGTTTTATAGTTGGAGAATCATGTATTATTTGATAAGGTTTAGAAACATATAAAGAAAATGCTTTTTCTCGCTCCGCTCTATCTTGAGTGAAATTCTCGGAAATTAATTTCTTAGCTGCTTGAATATCGACTACTCCCAATTTAAGCCACTGCACCTAGCTTATCTAACTCCAGCTTTATAACCTTATTTAACATTGTGGCGTATTCAAATGGTAACTCTTTCATTATCTCATCTATGAATCCTAATACTAACATTGAAGTAGCTTCTTTTTCGTCTATACCTCTAGTCATAAGGTAAAAGAGTTGATCCTCATTCATTCTAAACGTATGGGCTTCGTGTCCCACATCTGCGTCTTCTTCTAACACTTGATTATGGGGATATGTATAGGCTTTGGTCTTATCATCAAGCATCAAAGAATCACATTTGACAAATGCTTTAGATCCTACTGCACCCTTATTTACTCGTACTAATCCCCTATATACATTAACACCACCATTAAATCCTATATTTTTATTCACTACTTTACTCTTAGTATAAGGTGCTGCATGAATCATCTTTGAACCACTATCTTTCCATTCACCCTCTCCGCTGGTCATAGTAACTACTAAGCTTGTAGATGACGCATTTTTGCCCCTAAGTATGGTAGATGGATACACGAAACTGTATTTAGATCCTAAGGATCCTTCAACCCACTCCACAGTCGCGTTCTCGTCAGCCCATGCTCTCTTATTGTTAAAATTAATCACGTTCTTACTCCAATTTTGAATAGTTGTAAATTTAATATAAGCATTATTTTTAGCATATAACTCAACCATTCCATCATGGAATGAAAACTTCTTAAATTGTGGTGCAGTGCAGCCTTCGATGAAATGTATGTAAGAACCTTCATCTGCTATTAATAATGTATGTTCGAATTGTCCTTCAAGTTCAGATCCTATTACAAAGAATCCTTCCACTGGAGTGGTTATTTTAACGTTCTTTGGTACATATACGAACACTCCACCACTCCACAACGCTCCGTGTAGAGCAGCAAACTTATGATCAGATGCTGGAAATATTTTCATAAAATACTCTTTCATTAAATCTGGATATTTATTTACAGCCTCGTCTATAGGTAACATTATTACGCCCTTTTTTCTTAATTCTAGCTTAACATTAGAGTAAATTGGTTCTGATTCTAGTACTGCAACTAAACCCCCTAGGAATTTCTTTTCACTTTCCGGTATACCTAATTCATCATAATACTTCCTTATCTCTGGAGGTAGTTCTTCCCAATTTTGAGCTTTGTCTACACCTGGCTTAACGTAAAGTTCTAATGAGGAAATATCTAAGCTTGCTAAGACATCTGGTAACCAATTTGGCGTAGGTAATTTCTCAAATAATTCCAAACTTTTTAATCTTAATTTTAACATCCATTCTGGTTCCTTTTTTATTCTAGAAATTTCCTCTATAGTTGATCTACTTAATCCGGATTCAACTATCCTTCTATGGAATTCCAATTGGTTAAGCTTATTGTACTTGGCATCTATCGTCGCATTTATTATCTCGTTCAGATCTAGTGATATTTTATCTTCTTGCATACTCATAACCTATTCTTTAACTCTGTTAAAGATGAATATAAGTCTATCTTTAATAAAAAATTAACTTATGAATTCCTCTCAAGAACAGCTTCATATCCCTTCTCATCTATTAATTTTGCTAGCTCCATCCCTCCTTCAGCAACTATCTTACCCTTATATAAGACATGAACTTTATCCGCACTTATATGATCTAAAATTCTTCTATAATGAGTTATTATTAGATATCCTACATTTAATTCATTTCTAAGTTTATTTATAAAATATGAAATCATCCTAAGTCCGTCTACATCAACTCCAGAATCGGGTTCGTCTAGAATTGCTATTTTAGGCTTTAATAGAAGCATCTGTAGTATTTCAACCCTTTTCTTTTCACCTCCGCTAAAACCTTCAAATACTCCCCTATTCAGTAATGAGTCTGCTATTCCAACTTCTTTGCTAATACTTTTAATCTTAGATATAACTTCCATAACTGCAGCGTTAGTACCACTTACCTTATTATATTCTGTAACTAAGAGTGTTGATAGCCTAACACCTGTTATTTCGATTGGATTTTGAAAAGCTAAGAAAAGACCCTTCTTTGCTTTTTCGTGAGGTTCTAAGTTAGTTATGTCCTCACCATCTAGTATTATTTTCCCTTTAGTAATTTTGTATTTCGGATGTCCCATGATAGCTAATGATAGTGAAGTTTTTCCACTTCCATTAGGTCCCATCAATGCATGAATTTCTCCGCTCTTTACTTCTAAATTTATACCTCTAAGGATTTCTTTACCTTCAACTTCTACATGTAAATCTTCTATTTTGAGCGTTACCATACTTTATCCTCTCTTTTTACGCCGTTAAATCTTTTTCTATCCAAGGTAAATCTTCTAAGAAAATCCCACACATGGAGTTATTAAGAGCATTTTCCAATAAATTTACTAAATCTTCTAAATACAAAGTAATTGTTTGCGGTAAACTATCCTTAATTTTGTCTAGAGTCTGTCTTATCTGTAATATTAGATTAAAACCATTGGATATTCTTTTAACGCTCGGAAATAAAACGCTCATTATTATCTCGTCTAAAACGTCATTTACATTACCAAAAATTGTACGCAAGGACTCTATGATATTCGAATTTATTTCACCTAAATTTTTAATCTGATATATTTTTGATATTATATGATCTATATTTAATAAAATTGACATGTTAAGCAAAATGAATGAATTTCTATAATATTCTGTGTTACTAGAGTGATATTTATTGCCTATTATCCTTCTGAGTAACATCAAGTATATTTTCCTTAAGTCATCACTATTATTAACATTGTTATTATTATGAACGTTGGTAGCTGTTAAAGACTTAGCTAACTCATCAACTCTTTTGGAAATAATATTTAGTATACGCCTCAATAAAGATTCTACACCTACTTTTTCTGTATCTAATAAACATTCCATTTTAATTTTTTTCTCAGAACTCTCAACAATTTCAGCTCCAACTAAATGTTCGGATGCATACATTGCGTCTTCAAGGTCTTTTTTGCTGAAATCCTTCTTAGTTTCAAATACAATTTCGTCATATCCTAGTATATATAAACAAGGAATAATATTAATCAGCGGTTGTTTAAACGCGTCAATATCAGCTAGTATCGTCCTTTTTCCAGCATTTGTCTTGGCTTTTTCAGCTACTAATCTTAAACTACCATCATCTAGTGATTCAAGAATTACCTTATCACCCGGCTTAATATTCCATTTATTTATCCATTTTTTTGGAAGTGTAATAAATAGTGAAGAAGAACCCAATTTCTGAACTTTCCTAGTCTCTATTTCTCTTGCTATTTTTTCTTCACTCAAAAACAGTCCCTCTATACTATTTTCTTAAACAGTGTTTATAAAAGTCTTTCAAACTCTTAGGAAAGCTAATTCTTAATCTTTTTTACGTTGTACAGTTATTTTAACTAACCATTTAGTTCTAGTAATCGTTAAAGAATCTGCATTGGCGTCTTCTGGTAATTGTATTTTTAGATAATATTCCTTGTTAGACTTATCTTTACCCCTTATCCTTAACGTGTTTTTTTCCACTTTCACATATAATGTAGACATATCTATATTTGGAATATCTATTAAATAATAATACGAATCTCCAGATTCGTATAAGGAATATAATGGAGTGTATGATCTTCTTACTTCCTCCTCAATTTCGCTTTCTATTCTTTTGAATTCCCTTTCAATTCTGTTTATCTCTTTCTCTACCATAGACTTTATCATATCGTATAAATCCTTATATGCGGGCATTGAGGATCACGCATATGTAAATGGACGTAGCCCAGCGTAATTTGGAATCTCTTGCCTTGTCTGTTGCATTAACCCCTTTATTCTTTCTCTAATTTCCTCAGCCTCTTTAAGCAAGGAAGAAGTATCAATCTTAAACCCTAAGATCTTAGAAATTATATCTAAAGCTACAGCAGAGGCTTCTGGGTCTGGTAAGTCTAGAAATGATTCTACAACTATAACGAAGTTTCTTACTGATTTTTTTGCAGATTCTATTAAAATAGGGGCATACGGTCCCGCTATATACCCATCAGTGAACCTTTTCATCAAATTTAAATTATCTATTTCCTTTGCTAAGTCCTCAGAATTTACTATCCAATAGGGGGTTGGTTTTTCCAGATCTAATCTATTAGGTACTGGGACTCCAGTTATTGATATTATTGTTTGTATACCATATTTTTCTGCATAATCTATAATGAACCTAGCTAAGGGATATAATGTATTAGCAGGAATTGCGACCCAAGAATGTAACAAAAGGAAATTCTCGTAATGATACATACGTAGTGGTGATTTAGCTACACCGTTAACGACATGAGAAATAGGTGGCAAATGTTTACTTGAATAAAGCTCTGCATATTCCTTTAAATTCAAATAATTTATCAAGAATTCTCCAGCTATACTTCCAACTAACCCTGCATCAGGTAAGCTTACTATTAGATAAGAGGGTTTACCTATCTGAGGAATATATTTTTCCTTAATCTCAAATCCTTCAGACAATTTATCCACCTTTTATCTTTTCAATATACTTTTCTGGGCTAAGTAATTTTTCCTTCTCCTTAGCTAGACTAGAGGCTCTTAACTTAAATATCCAGCCTTCACCATAAGGATCTTTATTTATAATCTCAGGATGCTCAAGTAGCTTAGTGTTTACCTCTAGTATCACTCCACTTAATGGCGAAAAAATGTCTGCTGCGGCTTTTACAGATTCTATTACACCTACAGATTCTCCAGCTTTTACCTCCCTCTGTACTTGAGGTAACTCGATACCTACTATATCCCTTAACTTCTTTTGAGCATAATCAGTTATACCCACTATTGCTACATTATCGACAGAAGAAATTTTTACCCATTCATCAGTTTCCGTGTATAGCCTATCCGTTAGCACTATGTACCTCCCTACTTTTATCTCGCTCATATACCGTTCACCTAAATAAATGGAAACTCGTCAATTTTTATATCATATTGTTTACCTCTAATATCTACTGCAAGATTGTATCCTAAGTAAAAATATTTAGGGTTAACATAACCCATCCCTATAACTCTATTCAGATAAGGGGAGAAAATACTACTAGTCACATATCCTACCTCATTTGATATTGAGTATATCTTAGACAAATGCCTAGGTATAACTCTTTCGCCTTTCTTCATCTTAAAACCAATCCTTATCTTATCTACACCACTTCTTATACGTTCAATTAAACTTGATTTTCCTATAAAGTCCTTATCTAACGAGAAAACCCAATATCTGGCCTCTACTGGAGTAACGTTTTCATCAATATCTTCACCATAAAGTACAAAGCCCATTTCTTGTCTTAAACTATCCCTCGCAATTAGCCCTGCAGGTCTTATTCCCATCTTAACTAGATCCATTATTATCTTTCTTCCGACATCTATTGTTGCCCAAACTTCTAAGCCATTTTCGCCGGTCCATCCAGATCTACTTAATAAAAAAACGTCATAACCTAAAAAATTGGTATTAAGTCTAAATTCCAATGGCCTTAACTCAACCTTACCTAGAACGTCTTCTAATTTTCTACCTTGTATGGCTATCATACAATATTTAAACGTTAAATCTTCAACGTCTAAATTTGAATTAGACTTTATCCAACTAATAATTTTTTCCCTATTTATCGCATTGGTAACAATTAACCATTCGTCTTCAGTTACCTTATATACCATCACATCATCTTTAAAACCCGCTTTATCGTTTAGGAATGCTGTGGGACCTATCATATTTCCAATATTTGCCTTGCTTACCTCCTTAGCTATTAACATTTCAAATTCTTTCGAATTTCCCTTAACTCTCAGTCTACCCATATGAGATAAGTTGAAAAAAGCCACTGAAGTTCGGACGCTCATATGTTCTTCTGCGTAACTGCTGAAACTCATTGGCATTTCCCAACCTGCAAACTCCCCAAAATTAGCTCCTAACTTTTCCTCAAGGTCATGAAAGGGTGAAACAAACATATATTAAAAGTGTGTTAAAAGTGTATTAAGGCTTATGTATAAGCACCCTTGGCTTCCAAATCTGGGCTTAGTAAATGAAATGCTGAAAGAAATAGGTGTGGCTAATATTGATGAATTGTTCAATGATATACCTGCTGAAATTAAATTAAATAGATTATTGAACATAGGAAGAGGAAAACCACTATCTGAATACGAGATTGAAGAAGAGATTAAAGAGAAAGTCAAAAAAAATATAGAACTAAGTGCACCTCCCTTCATTGGAGCTGGTGTTTGTCCACATTACATTCCTAGTGCTATAAAATTTATCATAAGCAGATCAGAGTTCTACACGTCTTATACCCCATATCAACCTGAAATCTCTCAAGGACTTTTGCAAGCACTATTTGAATATCAAAGCCTAGTCGCAGAGTTACTAGAAATGGAGGTAGTCAATGCATCAATGTATGATTGGGGTTCTGCTCTGGCTGAAGCTGTATTAATGGCTAATAGAATAAATGGTAAAAAAACGGTTTTAGTACCGGAAAATTCTAATCCTTTCCATAAGGAAGTGCTAAAAACGTGGATACAGGGAAAGGGGATAAGAATAAAAGAAGTTAAATACAATAAAAATACAGGAGAAATTGACTTAGAGGATTTGGAAAGAAAGGCAGATGACGATATTACGGCAATATATCTTCAGCAACCAAATTTCTTTGGCATATTTGAAAGTAACATTGAACACGTAATTGATATAGCAAAACATAAAAAGGCGTTAAGTATAGTAGGAGTTAATCCTTTGTCCTTAGGTCTAATAAAACCACCCGGGAGATACGACGTTGACATAGCTATAGGTGATGGTCAAGAATTGGGTCTTCCGTTAAATTTTGGAGGACCTCTAATGGGTATATTTGCAGTTAAATGGGACATGACATTAATAAGGCAGATGCCGGGTAGAATAGTAGGAATTACAAAAGATAATAATGGTAATATGGGATTCACACTTATCCTACAGACAAGAGAGCAATTTATAAAAAGAGAAAAAGCTACTTCAAATATAACAACTAATGAGGCACTAATGGCCATAGCAAATGCTATTTACTTAAGTTTGTTAGGAAAAGAAGGAATAAAAGAATTGGCAGAGGAAATCTACTTTAGAAGTCATTATGCCTCTAAAAAGCTAACCGAGATAAAAGATGTTAGTAATGCTTTTAGCTCAGATTTCTTTGAGGAATTCGTTATTAAGTTCCCTGTAAACTATGATATTATTAGCCGTAAATTAAAAGAAAAAAGATTACAAGGTGGTCTAAGGTTATCTGATAAAACAGCACTCTTTTGCGTAACAGAAATTCATGACAAAAAATCAATAGACTTATTAGCCTCAACTATAGAGGAGGCGATAAAAAATGTGGAGACAAGCTAAATGGGAAGAGCCATTAATATTTGAATTGAACAAGAGTAATTCCACTAGACAAGGATTTTTGATAAATAAAGACGAAGAAATCAGAAATTACATTACAGAAATAAATATACCTAAAAATTTATTGAGAGAAGAAGTTCCAGATTTACCTAACCTAAGTGAATTAGAGGTAGTTCGACATTTTGTTAGACTATCTCAGATGAGTTTCGGTGTGGATACGGGAATGATGCCTTTAGGTTCATGCACTATGAAATACAATCCAAAAATTGAGGAAAAAGCTCCTGAAGTAGTTGAACATCACCATCCATTAGAAGACGAAGATTACGTACAAGGAATTCTTGAAATGATGTATGAGTTACAAGTTTGGTTAAGTGAAATAACTGGCATGGACGAATGTAGTTTACAAGTACCTGCAGGCTCTGCAGGGGAATTTGCTGGAGTATTAATGATTAAGAAATTCCATGAAGAACACAATAGGAATTACAAAGATCTTATGCTCGTTGCAGATACTGCTCACGGAACTAATCCAGCTAGCGCAGCCATGGCTGGATATAAGGTTATATACGTTAAATCCAATAAAGAGGGACTAGTAGATATCAATATCCTAAAGGAAATCGTAAACGACAAGACTGCTGGTTTCATGTTAACTAATCCCAATACTCTAGGATTATTTGAAGAAAATATTCTGGAAATTTCCAAGATAATGCATTCAGTTAATGCCGTGTTATATTATGATGGAGCTAATTTAAATGGAATATTAGGAGTGGCTAGACCGGGGGATATGGGATTTGATATTGTACATCTAAATCTCCATAAGACATTTGCAGTTCCGCATGGAGGAGGAGGGCCAGGTGCAGGAGCAATATGTGCCAAAGGAGAACTGACAGAATACCTTCCTTACCCTTTAGTAGAGAAAGTAAATGGAAAATATAAATTAAGTAAAATCCCTCAAAAAAGTATAGGAAAAATTGCATCATTTTATGGAAATGTAGGCAACTTAGCGCGCAGTTTCGCGTATTTATTAGGATTAGGCCCTCAAGGTATTCAACTCATAGGGAAAATGAGTACTTTAGCAACTAATTACCTTATAGCTAAACTGAAAGACGTTAAAGAATTAGAGTTGATTGCAGAGAATAGGCCTAGGAAGCATGAGGTAGTGTTCAGTGCAAAACCCTTAGCTGACAATTATGGTGTAACAGCAAATGACATAGCAAAGGCTTTACTTGATAACGGATTTTATGCTCCTACCATATACTTTCCGCCAATTATTGAAGAAGCCTTAATGATAGAACCTACAGAAACTGAACCAAAGGAAACTCTAGATAAGTTTGCTGAAGTGCTACGAAAAATAGTGGAGATGGCAAAAAACAATCCAGACCAAATACTTAAAGGTCCTAATAATACAAGTATTGGAAGGTTAGACCAAGCATATGCTAATCACCCTTCTAGTATAACACCAACATATAGAGTACTAAAACTGCGAAAACAGGGTAAAATAACTTACCTTAAATAATCGAGGAGAATAATATCGATATATAACCAAGATAAGGAATTGAAAACGTAATATTACCAAATTCTACTATTTTCCCTACAATTAGATTCTTTGTTATACCTTGTGGTGGTTCTAGTCCAATTCTATTATCCGGTATTGGATTGGTTATTCTATCCACGCCTTGCGTAACATAGTATCCATTATTTGCATATATTACTCTGTGTATTATGTAATTATTAAAATATGGAGATTTATATATTATTACATTACCTATTTCAATGGAATTTGGTCTAGTGTAAAAGGTCAATGCTCCATTTTGAAATATAGGATACATGGAAACTCCTTCAACACTTGCACTTTGAACTATGTTAGAAAACATAAGAATATAGATGAGCGCTATAAATAAGATAATGATTAGGTCACTCTTCTTCATCTTCATCTAAATCACTTAAATCAAGTTCTATAATTTCACCTTCATTGGCTTTTTCATCAGATTCGTTAGACTCTATTTTCTTAACACCTTTTTTACCTTCAATTTCTACAGAAGACCCCCCTGCTTTTATCTTAGATACTACGGATTTCCATTTATGGCCACAATTGGGACACTCGAAAGAACCCATTACAGTTATCGTTATTCGCCCATATGAATCAGGCAGAGGTGAAACTAACTGCCATGTTTTTTGTGGCTTCTCTACTTTTGTGCCACAATTTGGGCAAATGTATGGGTCCGATTGTTTCTTTTTTGGCATCAGTTGTATAATCCACTGAAAGGATTAATAAATATCTGTATAATTATAGCCATAAATAAGAACGTAGCACCAGAGTAAATTATTCTAAACTTTCTTTTGTAAACAACAAATAAATTGATACCCAAGGACAGCAGAACTAGTAGAACGACTAAAAGTGACGATGAGTAAAATAACGCTACTAAATGAGGAGCTAGTGACCATGCTACAAGAAATAAAGTTTCGTTACTAACCTTATTCCTTAGAAATCTAGAGTAAATTGGAGACAATAACCCGTATATAAGGAATATAAATGAGGCAATACTGAAACTGTCAGATAACATTAATTATCTTTAACACGTTTACAGTAAATATGATTAATCGTTTTGGTATAGAGAAGGTTAGAGGGTTAGAAATCATAGATTCTAGGGGTAATCCTACAATAAGGGTTTTCATGAAAACTAGTGATGGTATAGAATCTTTTGGAGATGCTCCAGCTGGTGCTTCTAAGGGGACAAGAGAAGCCATAGAAATAAGAGATGACAATGGCCTTACAGTAAAAAGGGCCATAGATATCGTAAACTACATAATTGACCCAGCACTACACGGAATTGATGTTAGAGAACAAGCTATAATTGATAAGATCTTGATAGAAATGGATTCGACGGAAAATAAGTCTAGGTTAGGAGGAAATACAACAATAGCTACCTCTATAGCTGCTTTAAAAACTGCTGCGAGATCACTGGACTTAGAAGTATTCAAATATATTGCTGGCCCAAGATCACCTAAAATTCCAATACCTCTTCTCAATATAATAAATGGTGGATTACATGCAGGAAATAAGCTGAAAATTCAAGAATTTATTATAGTTCCCATAAAGTTCAATACCTTTAAGGAGGCCCTTTTTGCATCCATAGATGTTTATAGAAGCCTAAAAGGGCTAATAACAGAGAGATATGGAAAGCTATACACTGCGGTGGGGGATGAAGGGGGATTCTCTCCACCTTTAGAAGAAACTAGAGAGGCATTAGACCTAATATACACTTCTATTAAGAACGCTGGTTATGAAGGGCGGATATACATGGGTATGGATGCTGCAGCAAGCGATTTCTTCGATAACAAGAAAGGAAAATATGTAATTGATGGAAAAGAGTTAGATGGGAATCAGTTATTAGAGTTCTACTTAAGTCTAGCAAACGAATATCCAATAGTTTACTTAGAAGACCCATTTGAGGAGAACTCATTCGATAAATTTAGCGAGTTACAAAGCAAACTTAAAAATGTAGTTATAACTGGAGATGATCTGTATACTACAAATATAAGGTATTTGAAAATAGGTATAGAGAAGATGTCAACTAAGGGTGTTATAGTGAAACCTAATCAAGTTGGTACAATTACTGAAACGATGGAGTTTACGGATCTAGCAAGAAGAAACTCTATCAAACTCATAACCAGCCATAGAAGTGGGGAGACTGAAGATAATTTCATCGCAGAATTTGCTGTAGGTATTTCATCAGACTTTATAAAAACTGGAGCTCCTGCAAGAGGAGAGAGAACGAGCAAATATAATAAATTACTAGAAATAGAAAACAGATTTGAATTAGAATATAATGGAAAATATTTTTATCTTTAAGGTATTAATATCCCTAGAATTATCAAGAATATTGCTATGCCTAGTAAGAATAATATGAATTCTTTTGTTGACATTGAGGGAACTGCTCTAACTGCCTTCGTTAAACCATAAATTATACCACCTATTATTATAATCAATAAGAGAGCAAACCCTATTGCAACTAGCACGTAACTTATTGGCTCAACATTTATATTACCTACTAGATGGGTAAACTGTGATGATATATTGCTAAGAGCTTGAATGGACATAACACTAATCGAAATAATTATTACTCTTAGCTATACTTTTTAAGCTTGACTACATAATATTCCCTGCTGATGATGAAGGTTAAAAGCGCTTAATAGATGACGAATCTCCGCTAACTGAGGAGCCCCAACCTTTATAAGTATTACTTAAAAGACCAAATATTTTTGAGGAGTATTACCATGCCCGTATCGTACGAAGTACTAACGAAATTTATCGGACAAAAAGTTAAAGACATATATGGAAGAGAATTTGGATATCTTATCCATGTCTATAGTGAGATAGATGGTAGTATAACCGGTATTGAGGTTGCACAAGGATCTTCCGTTTTGACAATTGGACCAGAGAGAATAAAGGTAGATGGAGATTCCATATTAATTCTACCAGATTGGAAAGCAGAAGCCATCAGAATATTAAGTTTAATGGAAAAAATTAGAAAAAGACAGAGAGCATTAGAGGAATTATACAGTAAGCAAGAAATTCCTAAGAGTGACTATGACGACATGAAGAGAAAACTTGATACTGAAATGCTAAAGATAAAAGATGATCAAACCAAACTAAAGGGGAAGCTGAAGTCAAGACTTAATGAAATAGAAGATCAACTAGCACACATAGATAAGGCAGTAATCTCATTAAAGATGAGTTATATCTCATCTGAAATACCTGAAGCTTCTTATAAGAGTTCCATGGAAGTTTTGAGATTATCAAAGGATAGTTACACATTGGAAAGAGATGATATAAGGAAGACTTTGGATAAATTGGACTCATTAGACAAAGATTCTATAGAACTTAAGCCTTTAGGCTCCTTATCCACGGCACAACAAGGTGATCAGAAGAACGATCAGTCAAAATCGGAAATACCATTGCCAATACCGGTAAAGGTAATAAATACTCTTTAACCAATCTAGTGAGTTAGGATGTTTGAAAAAAAGTTACCATTTATTTTTAACAGTGAAAAGAGGAGGAAAGCTCAACTGGGCAAGATACTTACTGAAATTTCGCTTAAGCTAAAGGATCAACAGACTAGATTAGAAGAAGCTATTAGGAGGTTGAAAGATCGAGATAAGGAACTCTTCGAGAAAGTAGTAAGGGCTCAAGTTGAGGGAGACGACGCTAAGGCTAAGATATACGCGCAGGAAATAGCTGACATTAGAAGAATAATTAAAGTAATTTATACAGCCTTCTTAGCAATCGAGAAGGTCAGACTAAAATTAGATACCGTACAAGAACTCCAAGGTGTTTCATTAGTATTATATCCGGTAGCTAAAATATTAGGGGATTTGAAAGATCAAATAAAGGGAATTGCGCCAGAGGTTGCAATAGCCTTAGATTCTATCATAAGTAGCGTAAATGGGATAGCAGTGGAAACGGGTGCAATAAACGATAGAGGGGTTATTCCAGCAGTAGTAGATGAACAAGCAAGACAAATCTTAGACGAAGCACAAAAAATGGCTGAGGTAAAGGTTAAAGAATTACTACCAGATTTGCCACACCCACCAATAGAACAGCAATCAAGATTACAGCAAACTAAACCTACGGTGAGAAAGATAACCGAAAGAGACTTATTAGATTACATAGTAAGTAATGGAGGTTTCTTAGATATAGAACATTTTAGCAAAACATATGGAATAGAAAAGGAGGATGTATTAAAGTTACTTAAAATTCTACAAAACAAGGGACTTGTAGCAGTAGAAAGTTAACATAGGGGTTAAGTAGATGAGTGCACAAGTGATGTTAGAAGATATGGCTAGAAAATATGCTATTATGGCAGTAAAAGCGGATAAAGAGGGAAAAGTAGACGACGCAATAACATATTATAAAAAGGCTATAGAAGTTTTAAGCCAGATTATAGTTCTATACCCTGAATCAGTAGCAAGAACAGCATATGAACAAATGATAAACGAGTACAAGAAGAGAATCAACTATTTGGAAAAAATTTTACCAGCTTCTAATGATGGGGAAGATGATAAAACTACACCAGAAGAAGTAATAGTCACTGAAAAACCTAAGGTCTCATTTAATGATATAATTGGCTTAGACGACGTTAAGGAAGCATTAAGAGAAGCAATAATATACCCAACAAGGAGGCCAGATTTATTTCCGTTGGGATGGCCTAGGGGAATTTTGCTTTATGGTCCTCCAGGTTGTGGAAAGACAATGATCGCGGCTGCGGTAGCTAACGAAATAGACTCTATCTTTATCCAATTAGATGCTGCATCAGTAATGTCAAAATGGCTTGGTGAGGCCGAGAAAAATGTCGCTAATGTATTTAAGATGGCTAGAGAGGAGTCTAAGAAACAAAATAAGCCCGCCATAATATTCATAGACGAGTTAGATGCTTTATTAGGCATATATTCTACAGAAGTTGGAGGAGAAGCAAGAGTTAGAAATCAATTTCTAAAAGAGATGGATGGCTTATTGGATAAGTCAGAGAATTACAAAGTGTATGTAATAGGTGCTACTAATAAGCCCTGGAGGTTAGATGAGCCATTCTTAAGGAGATTCCAGAAAAGAATATATGTGAGGTTACCTGACTATGATCAGAGATTATCATTATTCAAATATTATACGGCGAAAGTCAAATTAGCAAGTGACGTAAGCCTTGAAGAGTTAGCTAAATTAACTGAAGGATATACTGCAAGTGATATTAGAGACATAGTACAGGCTGCTCATATAAAGGTAGTCAAGGAAATGTTTAAGAATAATTTGAATGAACCAAGAGAAATTACGATGCAGGACTTTAAGGAAATACTAAAGGTCAGAATGCCTAGCGTTAATCCAGAACTCATAAAAGCGTATGAAGCTTGGACTGAGAAGTTTAAGGCCTTATAAAAAGTCAGATACCCCAGAGCTTACCTCATCTTTTCAGTTTGGCATGACTCTCATCACCGTTTAATAAGTATGCTACTACGTCTTTTACATACTTACCAGTAGATCTACTATTACCAATCCTCTTTAAAATCTTTTTATAATCGTAACCTGTTCTCTCCTCCCATATTTTCACGGTATCTAGAAGTTTTAATTTGGCTTCATAATGGTACTTACACAACTCGTCTTTATACTGCTCAAGATCACATAATTTACATCTTGCAACTTTTACAAGACCTAAGCCCTTAGCCAACGACTCGCCTACCTTATCCTTATTTACCTTGTATTCCTCTATAAATTTATTTAATCTCTCTATGTTTTCTTTAATTACGTAGTTTTCCGAAATATTGCCAGTTTTTATTAATTCTAGTTTATTCTCCATATCTGCTGTCATCTTAACATCGGCTATATCAGGGAAAAATTTATTTAATACTTCAGCAACATAAAATCCTAATTTCGTAGGAATTAAATATTTCCCACTACTAGTTAGATATCTTCTTTTTACTAAAATTTCAATTATTCTCCCTCTGGTAGCTTCCGTGCCTAGGTTAGAGTATTCCATCCACTTGAGCAAAGAAACTTTCGTATATCGTGGTATAGATCTACTTAAGCTAATATCTATTTTCCCTCCTTGAATTAAACCTTCATCTTCTTTAGAAAGAATTATTGGTTTATCTTCATTTATATTGTGAAAATGATATATTTCCAACCAGTTTTTTTCCAGTATTTTTGTATATGAAATTGTGAATTCTAACGGAAAATCTAGCACTCTAGCGGTATAGTAGGTGGTAGCGATCTTGGCGTCAGCTGATATTGATGCCAAGAATCTTCTTACTATTAAATCATATAGTTTAAATTTATTTACAGGTAATTTTTTGGGTGGCTCGCCAGTTGGGTGTATAGCTGGATGTGCAGGATCGTCTTTTGAACCTTGTTTAACGATGTAATTACCCCCACTAATTTTTTTAACTAAACTAATTAATTCTTTATACGAGCTGTTCTCAAGACCCTTAACTATATTATATACACTTATAGTTGGTGGAATTTTTTGACTATTTGTCCTCGGATAACTTATAAGTCCATCCAGATATAGATCTTCTGCTATACGTTCTACATTATATGGAGAGATTCCATATATTCTTCCTGCTTCAACTTGAAGATCAGTAAGATTGAATGGGGAGGGTCTCTCCAAGATTTTTATTTTATTTTCAATTTTAATTATTCTTACTTTTTTGTTAACTAATTTATTTAAAAAATCCTTTGCCTCAGATATCCTATCGAACTCCTTATCTAATTTAATTTTCAATGTATAATCTCTAATTTTAACATTAATTGAAACAGTGAATTTTGGTAGCGGAATAAACAAATTCCTCTCAATTTCTGAATTAACAACTTGAACAAGTGTTGGGCTCTGAACTCTACCTGCACTCAGTATCACCCTCTTTTTTGCAAAATCTTGTAAAGAAAGCATTAGAGCCCTGCTGATGTTAATTCCCCATAACCAATCAATTTTATGTCTGGTCACTCCCGCATTTATCATGTTATAATCTAATGATGACATATTTTTGAACGCGTATAGTATATCGTTTTTAGTTAATGCAGAAAATTTCATTCGTTTTGCTCTCTTGATATCACCAAGGTATTTAATTATCAAATAGCCTATAACTGACCCCTCTATATCATAATCACACGCATTAACGAAACCTGTAGCGTACTTACTAAGGGTTGAGATCAATCGGTAATATTTCTTAGTATAATATGCATTTTTATCTATTTCCCATAAAGGTTTCCAATCAGCATCATATACAGGGAATCCACTTTTACCTTGCAATCCAAATAGATGCCCTGCTGCAGGAGCTATTACATATTTGCTATTATCATAGTAGGTCACCACCCAATAATTAACACCATACTTTCTACACAACACAGGCTTATCAGAAAGTGCTTCTGCAATTTTTTTGGCGGCTTTTGACTTTTCAGCTATAATGAGGTAAAAATTGTTTATATTACATAAATTCATCTGATTTAACTCTTTCTAAGAGATATTAAAATTGTTTTCCCATTTGGTAATCGTCTTCTAATAGTTATTGGAAGAACTCCTCTTTTAAACTCCTCTTCGGCTATCGTAACTACATCAGTAGAGTTAATGTTATTAACATCAATGAGTGCCGGGGCGCCCATTGCCAATTGTAATGCTCTAGCACTTATTATCCTAGCAATCTCGTATTTAGTTAACCTATTCTCCCATAATGAAATAAAAACTTCATTAAAATGTAAATCTTGAGACAAAATTTCATCCCTCTCTAATCCCATGAAACTTCAACTTTTAACTCTTCCGGTAATTTACATTCTTGTGGGACTTCAACTTCCACATCTGTTCTGAGTATTTCATTCAAATTCTTCACTAATTTCATTAACGCTCTATCATCAACTACGCCTAAAATACCTATCCTCACTATTTTATCTTTTAACTCACCCATGCCACTAGAGATCTCTATATTTCTTTCCTTTAACATACTGATCAACATACTTGGAGAAATTGGAGGTATTCCAGCTACGACTGTATTGGAGAAATTGGAATCATTACCTAATAATTTAAATCCCATGATCTCCATAACTCTTCTTAAATACCTAGCACATGCCTCATGTCTCTTCCATCTATTTTCTATACCTTCCTTTTCTAATAGTTCGGCAGCTCGTTTAGATGCAAAAAAGGCTCCTACAGTAGGAGTAAATGGAGTTTCTCCTTTATCTTGAAATTTTAAGTGAAGAGATATATCTAAATAACTGGGCAGGTCATATTTGACTAACTCATTAATGCCTTCATCAGATAATGCTGCAAATCCCATTCCAGGTATACTTGCTAAGGCCTTCTGACTTCCAGTTACAACACAATCTATTTTCCATTCATTAACATACAAAGGGTATGCTGCGAAGCCAGATACTGAATCAATAAGTAATTTAAGCCCTGCTTTCTTTATAGTTTCAGCTACTTTTTTAAGATCTCTAAATGCTATTCCAGTACTAGTCTCATTGTGGACTAAAGCCACTGTAGTTGCATCTTTATTTTCTTCAATGGATTTCTTTATTTCCTCTACGCTAAAAGACTCGCCAGGCTTCTTTTCATAACTAATTACTTTGGCTCCTCGTCTGATCAATGATTCTCGTAATCTATGCCCAAACTCACCATAAGGGAACGTTATCACTTTCTCTTCTCTCTTTACTAAAGAGAATACCATAGATTCTACAGCTAGGGTTCCAGATCCACTAAGTAAAGCGACTCTAGTAGAGCTAAAATGCTTATTCATCAGCTGCTCTAATTTTTTTACAGTTTCCCTAAATTTATCTGATCTATGATTAACTAAGGTGAGGGATTCTTGTAGAACACTTTTAGGAACGTTAACGGGACCCGGAATTAACATCATCTCAAAACACCAATCTCTTTTAAGGCTTCAATTAAGTTATTAGTCGTAACTACTGCAACCCTGCGCTGGGCTTCTTTAGTTTGCGCGCCTATATGAGTGGTTACTATAACTCTTTCATGTCTTAGTAGTTTCATTTCCCAATCTTCCTTAGGTGGTTCATTCCATAATACATCTGTAGCATATGTCAAATTCTTTTCATCAATGTACTTTAGCAATGCCTTACCATCTATCACTGCAGCCCTACTGGTATTAATTATAATTGCGTTATCTTTAACAATCTTAAATGTACTATCATTAAGAATTGGTTTAGCATCCTTACCTACTGTTACATGAAAAGATAATATATCAGAGACTTTAAGTAAATCTTCTAAACTCTCTGCAACTTTCACTCCAATCATATTAGCTTTTTCTCTCACATCAATAACATCATATACAATCACATTCATATCCAATGCTTTACAAACCTTAGCTACTTTAGAGCCTATTCTTCCGAAACCTATAATACCTATTGTCTTTCCTGCTAACTCCACTCCTTCTATCTTCTTAAATATACCTCCCTTAGCCATATTCATAGAATCGTAAAGCCTTCTCGCTGCAACTATAAGTAAACCTATAGTTAGTTCTGCTGCAGAATCTGTAGAAGCTCCTGGAGCGTACACAATTTTTATATTCCTTTTTGAGGCCTCTTCCGTATCTATATTATCTAAACCTATTCCAGCTCTTGCGATGACCTTAAGATTAATTCCTCTTTGAATAACCTCTTTATCTACCTTAGTTCTACTTCTAACAACTAAAGCTTGATAATTGCCTATTACCTTTAACAGTTCTTCTCTACTCATCTCTGGTTTATAGTCCACCATTAAGCCGTAGCTCTGTAAAGTTTTCAGCATATATTGATCTACTGGATCTGTTATTAATACTTTGAAATTTAATTTGTTTATAGAGTCAACACCTTGTATAGTCTCCATACATACCACCTACAAACTGCAAGAAGAATTTTAATTTAACATGATGATGAGAATGAGCTTGAGAATGATGAAATTATATTAAAAAGCATATTAATATTTAAAACATAATTTAATTTAAACCATCTTTTTAATGTATTGCTCATCTGCATGACAAGTCATAACAAACTATTACTACTAGTTTATATTTTTTATTGCTACTTAACTATAGTATTGGTCTCATGATACCATATAAATAAATCCAAAACGCCTAGACTTATATTTAAATTTGAGGCTATGCTTCTAAGAATTTCTTCAAAAAGCATATAGTGTTTTTTTGACAAATGTTTAGCATTGAGTTTTCCAATAGCTCCTATTCTTATCATGAAATCTACTACATGTCTATCTATTATAGCTAAATCAAAATACCCAACATTTCTGAGAAAATGACTCGCTTCTTTCATTCCTATGCCTTTAATTTTCAATAATATTTCTCTCGCTAATTGCTGATCAAAATCCGCTATCGGTTTAATTTCCCTTTTTAATTTACCATAAACGTCTTGCCTAGCCATTATTATATATTTCGCCTTTAGATTGTAAAATCTATATTTACATGATTTGAGAATACTTCTGATCTCATCTTCTGTTCCATAATATATCTTATCCCCCAAGCACGTTAAGGCCTTAAATGCGGATATGAAAGAAGAATTTGCAGTTAATAGACATAGAACGAGCTCTCTAAACCAGACTTTTTCGTCGGCTGAATTATTTAACTTAAATTCCTCAACTCTTTCTAGAACTCTTACTCTTACTTTTGGATCTTGAACTAGACTTCTTAGCACGTTTTTTACTCCTCTTTTTCTTCTTTTTAGATCTTCTAGATGTAGTAGTCTGTTTCTTTTCAGGGATAGGTGGATTGATATCTGATATTGAAATCATTTTAGTGCCATCATCAGTATAAAATACTATAAATGGAAAATCCTTCTTGATTAAGGAACCGCCAATTACATTATCTGCATTAACCTCTATTTTCATGAGCTGAACAGAATCGCCATTTAATTGTTGAGGTAAACCTATTGATGTAACGTTCAAAGGGCGAGAAAACTGAAAGTCAAAATTGAGCTTACCATTAATATATTTTTCATCTTTCCCTTGAATTATGACTATATCGCTAGAATCATCTGGCATTATTGACTCTAAATCATAAGTACTATCAACGACTTCCATATCTTTAATCTTTTGTATACGATAAAGTGTAATTATGTCATTTATTTTTAAGGCTTCTAACTTATAGTACGATACTAAATTCATCTATCAAATACACCCTCTTTAAGACTATAAAGTCTTTTAAAGTAGGCAAAGGTATAACGCTAAGAATAAAAATTTAAGTTAATTCATGCGAAGTGTTATTGATCTAAATTGAGCATTAGAATTCGAGGTTCAAATGCTTATGGACATCTGGGATGGTTAACAGTATATTGTAGAATATGTAATAGGAAGTTAATAATAGGTACAGATATTGTTTATAAATGTCCTAAATGTGAAAAGAAGTATGCTGCATACTTTTGTGAAGCAGATAAGAGAGGATTAAAGGGGAAATGTCCTTATTGTGGAACTGAATTGGTACCACTCCCATGACGATAACACAATATAATATTAATGGATTAAGATTTTCTGTTATTTATGAAGATAACGTTATTTTAATATATATGGATGTTAATAAAGAAATAAAAGATAAACGCATAAAAAGAGAAGAAAAAATACTATATATGGATGTTAATAAAGAAATAAAAGATGGATTTTTAAAGAAGATAATAATATGTAATACGAGGATTTCTTCATATATATGCAATGCGATAGTAGAGACAAAAAATAGAAATATAAACGAGGATTTCTTAAGAGACCTTTATAGAGAAGTTGTGGAGGTTTCGGATAAGGTTATATGAAAACCTTGTGACTTTAGCCTATTGTTAAGCTCTCTCATTATTTCAACGATATATATAGCATTATTTGAAACTACTTTAAGAAAAACATTTACATCTTTAGTTAACTGTGAGTTAAAGTAAATTAGAATTAAAGTATCTTGATTGGGAGCGCAAATATACGATGCGCCAATCTTAATGGGCTCGCATATCTCTTTAAAAATGTCACTCATAAATTGGGATAAATATTTTAACCTAAAAGGGTCTTCAGCCATAACCTTAAATCCCAGTTCAAACATCTTCTCACTTCTCCTTGTTGACATTTATTTTCTTAACCGGAATTTTAAGTTGCTCAAAGACTTTCTTTATACTATTTACATACTTTTCATCTCCATCCACCAGTTTCAACTTTAATTTCCTATATTTCATTACCAAAGATACATTACCATTGTCAAATACAATTACCCTACCATTCACACGCCCTTTCAAATTTCTCAAGAGAAAAAGATAAATGTATACCCCCTTTGACGGTATATTCACAATCTTTGCTTCCCCTACCTTATATGTTGGGGTAATTTTCTTCCCTGCTAAGTCCACTTGCTGTATGATTCCGTTAGATTCCACTCTAAATAGAAGAGATCTAAGAACATGCTTACCAGTTTTGCTTTTCGAATTTTCTAATAATACTTCCATTTTGCTTCACGCTCTTCAATGACTCAACTAATCCGTTCAAATCTATTTTATCTTCTAAATAAGTGTCTATAAGTACATCGTTTTTAAAAAATACTTTCATAAACGTTTTTCTCAAATTTAAACTAGAATATCTATATAAATCTAATAGCATTCTTTGAATTCTAATTCTTTTCTCAATCACACCAAGTTTTTGATCCATAAAATTATCAAAATTCCTTTCTTTATATATTGCCTCGAAAGCGTATTCTGCTGAAATGGCAGATGGTCTTATTCCTTCACCGCTCAATGGAAAAACTAGACCTCTTGCCTCACCTATTCTTAGCTTTTTATTTTTTACATTTCCAATACTAATAGGCGCACCTCTAACATCTTTTATCTTAAAGTTTCTATATTTTCTTCTAATATATTGATAGAGCATTTCCTTAGAATTTTTATATTCTAAAAACCCCGCACCTATATTGTATTCGTTCTCTTTACTTGGAAATATCCAATAAAAACCAGTGTATCTTGTGTCAAACTCTAATATTGCCTCGTCATCAAAGTCTTCAGTCTCTATTATTGCCCTAGTAGTATAAACAACTTCCCTATCCATGGGATAGGGTCCCCTACTATCTATCACGTAATCAAAATCTTTAAGAACAATGTCATGTGACACTACTACTTTAGCGCTCTTTCTCATATTATTTATCCATGCCC
The DNA here is from genome assembly GCF_036967215.1 of Sulfolobus tengchongensis. Taxonomy (NCBI): domain Archaea; kingdom Thermoproteati; phylum Thermoproteota; class Thermoprotei; order Sulfolobales; family Sulfolobaceae; genus Sulfolobus; species Sulfolobus tengchongensis. Next base: position 56,067 of record NZ_CP146016.1, on the reverse strand, counting down.
ATTTATCTATAACTAACCACTTAGTACGAGCATATTCCACATCATAGATTTTCTCTCCATCAATATAAAATGAAAATCTTTTTATACCAAAAGTTTGTGTCCAATTAAAGGGCGGATTGTAAACATTTGGTACGATATCGCCACATGGTTTCACATAACTCTGATTAATATCAAAGATAATAACTTCATTATTAACCCTCGATAACAAATAAGCTAATGTAGAGCCTGCGACGCCTCCTCCTAATATGGCAATTCTCATTACGAAATTTTATAAGTCATTCGAATTTATATTTATATAAAAAGCGTCTAAATAGGTGGTAAGCTATTGTTAAATCAAGACGAAATTTTAAAGAAAATGGAAGAATGGCCAAAACATTATAATCCTAAGGAAATTGAGGAAAAATGGCAAAAAATCTGGCTTAGTGAAGAATACTGGAAAGACGTGTTCAGATTTAAAGATGAAGATGAAAAGTCTCCCGTATTCGTTATAGATACACCGCCTCCCTTCACGAGTGGAGAGCTTCACATGGGACATGCATACTGGGTTACAATAGCCGATACCATAAGCAGATATAAGAGGTTAGCGGGATATAACGTCTTAATACCTCAAGGATGGGATACACAAGGCTTGCCTACAGAATTAAAAGTGCAATATAGATTGGGTATTCCTAAGGAGAATAGGCAATTATTCCTCCAAAAATGTATAGAATGGACTGAGGATATGATTAGAAAAATGAAAGAAGCTATGATTAGACTAGGATATAGACCTGAATGGGAGAGATTTGAATATAGAACTTATGAATCAAAATATAGAAAAGTTATACAGAGAAGTCTAATCGATATGTATAAAATGAATTTAATGGAAATGAGAGAAGGGCCAGTAATCTGGTGTCCAAAATGCGAAACTGCATTAGCTCAGAGTGAAGTTGGTTACTTGGAGAAGGAAGGAGTATTAGCATACATTAGATTTCCGATAAAGGAAGGAGGAGAGATAATAATAGCCACGACTAGGCCAGAATTATTAGCTGCAACCCAAGCAGTAGCAGTAAATCCAGATGATGAAAGATACAAAAACTTAGTTGGAAAAACTGCAATAATTCCAATATTTAATAATGAGGTTAAGATTATAGCAGATGATGCTGTTGAAAGAGATTTTGGAACTGGTGCGGTAATGATAAGCACTTACGGTGATCCTCAAGATATAAGATGGCAACTGAAATATAATCTACCAGTAAAGGTTATTATTGATGAGAGGGGAAGAATTACAAATACTAATGGAATACTAGACGGATTGAAGGTAGAACAAGCAAAAAATAAAATGCTAGAGATCTTGAAGAATTCTGGATATTTAGTTAAGGTTGAGAAATTAAAGCACAACGTATTATCACATGTAGAAAGAAGCGATTGCCTATCTCCAGTAGAATTCTTAGTTAAAAAACAAATATATATTAAGATATTGGATAAAAAACAGAAATTACTCGAAGAATACAAAAAAATGAAATTTAAGCCATCTAGAATGTCCTACTATCTTGAGGATTGGATAAAAAGTTTAGAATGGGATTGGAACATAACGAGACAGAGAGTTTATGGAACACCATTACCTTTCTGGTATTGTGAAAATGGCCATCTAGTTCCGGCTAAGGAAGAGGAGTTACCAATAGATCCGACTAAAACTAAACCACCTATTGAGAGATGTCCAGTTTGTGGGTTAGAACTTAAACCAGTTACTGATGTAGCTGATGTTTGGATAGATTCTAGCGTAACTGTAATTTTTCTTACCAATTTTTATGAAAATAAAAAGATGTTCGAAAGAACTTTTCCTGCATCACTAAGATTACAAGGTACTGATATAATTAGAACTTGGTTATTTTACACATTCTTTAGAACTTTAATGTTAACCAATAATGTCCCGTTTTCAATGGTACTTGTAAATGGTCAAGTTCTTGGACCAGATGGTACTAGAATGAGCAAAAGTAAAGGCAATGTAGTATCACCATTAGATAGAATAGATGAATTTGGAGCAGACTCAATTAGAATGGCGCTTTTAGATGCGAGCATAGGTGACGATTTCCCATTTAAATGGGATGTTGTAAGAGGAAAGAAGATGCTATTACAAAAATTATGGAACGCGAGTAGATTAGTATACCCGTTTATAGCTAAGCAAAAAATTGATAAACCAATGGATCTTCATCTTGTAGACAAGTGGATCTTGCAAGAACATAAGAAGTTCGTTAATAAAGCTATAAACGCATATGAGAACTACGACTTTTATCTTGTGCTTCAAGAACTTTACAACTACTTCTGGGAAATTGTAGCTGACGAATATCTAGAAATGATAAAACATAGGTTGTTTGAAAATGATTTATCTGCTAAATATACAGCACAAAGGATCATAAAGGATATAATAGTATTATTGCACCCTATAGCTCCACACATCACAGAGGAAATTTACAGTAGGCTGTTTGGTTATAAAAAGAGCATATTACTAGAGGAGTTGCCGAGAGTTAGTGATATTGAAGAAGATAAAAAGATAGAAGAATTAGGAGAAATTATAAAGAAAACTAATTCAATGATAAGGTCAGAGAAAATAAAGAATAGACTATCGATGAATACTCCCGTTAGCGTGAAATTATATGCTAGCAAACGATTTATAGAATTATTAAAGGAAGTAGAGAATGATATAAGAAAAACTTTAAAAATAACTACATTAGAGCTTATTGAATCAAACGAAGAAAAAGTAGAAGTAAGACCAAGCAATCAGCCCATGGGAGTTTAGCTCACCTTATCTTAATATCAGGGTTTCATCATCTCTTCTACGAATTCTTTAATTTTTTGTACTCCCTCTCTAATAACTTCTTCGTTTACGGCAAAACTTAGCCTAATGAAATCCTTACCTATATTTAACGGAAATACTTCACCAGGTATAGTTACTACACCTTTCTCCTCAATTAACTTTATAGCTAATGACTTGACGTCCAGCTTACTTACATCTAATATTTCTCTAACATTAGGAAACATATAGAAGGCGCCATTAGGTTTAGATACTTGAATCCCTTTAATTTTACTTAATTCATTATACATTACGTCTCTTCTCCTCTTAAACAACTTAACCATTTCGTTAACTTCATCAAAAGTGTCAAAGGCTTTTAAAGCAGCCTTCTGCACAAAACTCGTAGGAGCAGTATAAATATTAGCAGCTAGTACTCCCATCTTTTGTATAACATCACGTCTGGCTACGATATATCCTAATCTCCATCCAGTCATAGAGAAGGTTTTGCTAAAGCCATTGACGTAAATTAAATAGTCTCTCCAATCTGCATCTTCTAGAGTACTCTTCATTTTACCTTCATAAACAAAATTGTCGTAAATTTCATCAGATAATAATATTATTTTGTTCTCTCTGGCTATATCAATCACTTTTTTAACATCATTTGGGGAAAATAATGTTCCAGTAGGGTTATGGGGATTGTTAAAGACTATCATCTTAGTTTTACTAGATATTTTAGATTGTAAATCATCCACGTCTATAAAGAATCCTTCTTCTCTGCTCCATTTTAGATTAGTGTAAACTGGTTTTCCTCCAAGTAACTTTACAACTTCTGCATATGAGTAGAAAGAAGGATCTGGTAATAGGATCTCGTCGCCGGGATTAATATATAAAATAAACGACAAGAAAAGTGCAGGTTTAGCACCAGGGGTAATGATTACCTCGTCTTTTTTAACATCGATACCATACCTAGTATTTAGATACTGTGCAATCTTTTCTCTTAATTCCTCGATACCAAATGCAGACGTATAAAAGGTAAATCCTTGATCTAAAGCTTCTTTAGCAGCATCTCTTATACGTTTAAACGTTACTATATCTGGTTGCCCTATTCCAAAATCAATTATCTTAATTCTCTTAGTTTTTTCTACATTCCTCGCTATATCTTTATACAATAAAGTAGTTTCCCCAGTAATTTGGGAAAGGTTTGTATTGAAATCTAATAAAGAAGCCACAAGATTATATGAGGGATGTTATATAAATTCTTTAATCTTCTCTGGATTTTTCATTAGTGTAGTGCCTATTAGAAAAGCATTTACACCTAATTTCCTTAACTCGTTTATTTCGCTTCTTTCAGAAATCCCACTTTCTGCTACCTTCACAATATCTGATGGTATGTTCGAGATTAGCCTTTTTTGTTTTTCTTTATCTATTGCAAAGGTTTCTAGATCCCTTGAATTAACCCCTATTAGCTTTGCCCCTACTCTTAACGCTATTTCTAAATCTCTTTCGTCATTTATTTCAACTAAAGGTTCCATACCATAACTCCTAGCATATTCCAACAAACTTTCCAATTCTCTTTCAGTCAATATTCTAACTATTAGTAGTATTGTGTCAGCACCTAGATTATATGCATCATCAATTTGAGTCTCTTTAACAATAAAATCTTTCATTAATATGGGAATTGAAATAGAATTTGCTATATTCCTTAAAATATTATAAGATCCTCCAAAATACTTCTCTTCTGTTAATATACTAATACCTACAGCATATTTTTCCATAAACTTAGCGTACTCTATGGGATCTTTCTCTATCTCTAATCCAGAGGGAGATTTGCGTTTATATTCTGCTATAATAGCGTTAACACCGATATTATTAAACTCTAAAATCCTCTTATATAGGGAAAAGAGAGGTCTTTCCCTAGAGACACTAACTGGAGATCGCTTTGAAGATAATTCTACTACGTCTTTCAGCCAACCTTTAAGATATCGTGGCATGTACTATATTCTGTTCAAGAAATTATAAAGTATCTTATACCCTATCGGAGTTCCCACACTCTCTGGATGAAACTGAACACCGTATATTGGATATTCTTCATGATGGATAGCCATAATTTCATCATCCTCACTCGATCTTGCATCAATAACTAATGGACTATTAACATCATCAACCACTAGGCTGTGATATCTAGTAGCCTTAAACTCCTTAGGAACACCGTAATATAAGGGTGGGACGTTATTGTTTACTATAATTATATTGCTGATCTTCCCATGGAAAACTCTTTTGGCTCTTCTTATCCGAGCTCCAAATGCATATCCAATAGCTTGGTGACCTAAACACACTCCCAATATAGGAATTTTCTTACCAAAAGACCTTATAACATCCAATGTTATCCCTATATCTTCTTGCTTTTCTGGTGTACCTGGCCCTGGTGATATTATAATCCTATCTGGATCTATTCTCTCTATACCCTTTACACTTATTTCATCATTTCTGATAACAATAGGATAACTTCCTAACTCGCCAATTATTTGCGCTATATTATAGACGAAACTATCGTAATTATCTATTATTAAAGTTAAATCCATCTAACTTACCCCTATCGCTACTTTTAACGCCTTTAATTTATGTTCAGTTTCAAAATACTCCGACTCGGGATTAGAATCATATACTATACCTGCACCAGCATGTATTCGTAATAGGTCTTTATTTAAAAATGCCGTCCTTATAGCTATTGCAAATTCAGCATCACCATCTGCTGAGATAAAACCTACTGCACCAGCATAAGGGCCCCTTTTATATTCCTCTAGAGTTTCAATAATATTCATTGCCATAGGTTTTGGGGCTCCGCTTACAGTTCCAGCTGGAAAAGTAGCTGACAAAACATTTAATCCATTATACTTCTTTTTTAGTGTTCCTACAACCTTGGATACTATATGTTGAACATGACTATACTTTTCTATGAACATTAGTTCAGGTACCCTAACTGTCCCTGGTACACAGACCTTACCTAAATCGTTTCTAGCTAAGTCAACAAGCATTAAATGCTCTGCTTTATCCTTTTCAGAATTTAACAATTCCAATTCTAACTTAAGATCTTCTTCTTGATCAGAACCCCTAGGTCTTGTACCAGCTATTGGATAAGTTTCAACAATATTATCTTGTACCCTAAATAATAACTCAGGACTAGAGCCTATTAGATATCTTTCATCAAATTTAAGATAAAACATATAAGGAGAGGGATTTATTCTCCTCAAATTATAATACATCTTTAGTGGATCTCCCTTGAATAAATATCTATAAAATCTAGATAATACAACTTGGAATATATATCCAGATCTTATATATTCTAAAGACTCTGAAACTATCTTCTCATAGTTGTTTTTATTTAGAGATTCATCATAAAAACTAACCTTAAAATCTCCTATATCTTTACAACCACCTATGCTACTTAAATCAGCATCAACATAAACTTTGCCTTCGTTATGGTCATATACTATAATGTTATCGGGAATGAAAAATTCTGCATATGGCCACTCTTCTGCAACTGGTTTAATATCTTTTATTTTTTCCCAGAATCTTACAGCATCGTAACTTATATACCCTATCATTCCGCCTTTAAATAAGCCTGGAATCTCCAATTTATGTAAGCCTTTTATGTTAGCACTAAGTGCATTTAAAGGGTCATCATGAATTCTTATATGATTCTTGTTTGTCCATGCTATTATGCTATATCTAGCCTTGTATTGAGGTCCTGATATACTTTCTAATAAGCCAGCTACCTTAAAGTTTCTCTCTACACACTTAAACACGTCAAATGGTGATGCAAACTCACTTATTGAATGGATCTCCATATTTAACTACCTCAACAATTTTTTTAACCTTTGTAAGATCTTTTTTCCCAGGATAGATTTCTACACTGCTAGAAATATCAATCCAAGCAGGATTTAAATTAATAAAACTGAGAGCATTTTCTATGTTAATTTTCCCACCTACACCTAAATTGGGGTACTCTCTGATAAAACTAGCAAACACATTAAAATCTACACTAACTCCTTTTCTTACCGAATCAATAAGTACCATATCCACGATATTCACAACTTTATCTAGATACTTCTTGTATTCAAATGAAGCGGGTACATATAATATGATTCGTTTTGTATCATAGGATCTAAGAATCTCTAACTCTGAGTCATTTAATACTCTATGTATTTGTATGTAGTCTGATGTTTTCAGTTCATCGACAATTTTGTTATTTATTTGTATATTTACCATTACATTTACTATTGGTTTTCCTATATATTTTTTGACGAAACCTATAAATTCCTTCTTAGCAAATCTCTGACTAATTGGATCAGTAACAATTCCTACATAATCTACATCAAGTTTAGATATCTCTATGATATCAGATAGTGTGGCATTACCACAAATCTTTAGCTTAACTACCATTGACTCTCGCCATTATTGCTTTCAATCTATTTAAATCACCATTAAGCGATATTATCTCATTTAGTTTATCTATCGACTTATCTATTAAATATCCCGCGTACTCATAGCCTTCTCTAAAATCGCTTACTTTATCTAGTACGAAAAGACCCACTGCTGTGTTAATTCTTAAAAATCTTGCTACATCCTCATCTTTACCCAAAAAGGCCCTAATTATTTTTATTGCAGAATCCTCAGATGAGTTAACAATTAGCCTATCAATTGGAATAGGAGATATCCCGAAATCCGTTACATTAATTGTAATCTCTTCTATATTACCATTAGTAACGATGCTTAAGAAGGTTTTACCTATTGGACTAACTTCATCTATACCAGGTTCTCCATGTACTAATACTATCTTTTTAAAATCGAGTTCTAATGCGCTTTTTGACAGAAGATTTAGGTAGTCTTTCGAAAACACTCCCATTAATTGATATTTTGCATTAGCTGGATTCGTTAATGGGCCTAAAATATTAAAAATTGTCCTAATTCCTAAGGTCCTTCTTACATTTGCTACGTTCTTCATAGCAGGATGATAATATTGAGCAAAGAGGAAAACGAAATTAGTCTTATGTATTAACTCTTTAGCCTTTTCTGGAGGCACTACAATGTTATATCCTAAAGCTTCGAGCACGTCCGCACTGCCACTTTTCCCACTTACTGCTCTATTCCCATGTTTAGCAACTGGATTGACTAAACTTAGTAGAATAGCACTAGCCGTACTAACATTTACTGTACTTAAACCATCTCCTCCAGTGCCAGCAGTATCTATCGCGTTATGAACATCTATTTTAATAGCAAGCTCTCTCATAGCTCTTGCAAACCCAACTATCTCACTTATACTTTCACCTTTCATCCTTAGGGCTACAAGAATTGCTGATGTCAGAATCTCTGGGACATCCCCTCTAATTATAGCTTTAGCTAATTCTTCGGCTTCTTCAATTTCCAAATTAGATTTATTTATAAGCTTCTTCAAAATTTCATTGATATTCATCCAAAATCACCCTAATTTTCTTAACTAAGTTTACAGCAGAATCAATTCCATTTCTTTCAATCTCCTCTATGAACGCTGTTCCAATAGCTACTCCATCAGCACCTGCGCTTAAGGCGTCTCTTAAATCAGATTCGTTAGATAGCCCAAATCCTACTACTAATTTATTATCCACTATATTCCTAACTCTATTAATCAGTTGTTTTACTGATACTGGTATTGGTACGCCAGTAGTGGGCCTGACACCATAATATAAGAATAAGTCACTAATCTTAGACACTCTATGAATTAAAAGATCTGGAACAGAGGGCGAGGTAAAAATAACGTCCTTTATACCTTTACTCTTTATTATCTTATCGATTTTCTCAAATTCATCAATATAATCGATGAGTAAATCTGGAAATAAAACTCCGTCCAATTTAATTTCTTTTAATCTATCCAAAAAATTACCTAGTTGGTTGATCCATTCTTCTAGATAAGTCAGTGCTATTATTGGAATATCTACTTTTTCACTAACATATCCTAGTAAAGACCAAATATCTAGACCTCTAACTTTATCATAACTTTTCCTTATTACTGGACCATCATACTTAGCATACTTTGGAGGTATCCCTAGCTCTAATATATCCACACCGTTATCAACAGCTTTAGTGATGAATTCTTTGAATCCTTGCTCATTAGGGTAACCTACAGTCATATATAACACAAATAGCTTACCCATTTCCAGCCAACCTTTTCATCATAGATTCGTAATTTGATAGGTCTAATAGACCATGCCCACTCAGATTAAATACTATAACTTTTTTCTCCCTACTTTTCCTAGCTTCTACGGCTTCATCAATTACAGCCTTTATAGCATGAGCTGACTCTGGAGCTGGGACAATACCTTGGGTTTCCATAAATATCTTAGCTGCCTCAAAAATTTCTCTTTCATTATATTCTCTCCACTCTATTATGCCTTCCTTTATCAATAGACTGAGTGTGGGTGCTACACCGTGATATCTTAATCCACCTGCATATATGGGTGGTGGAACATAATCCTTGCCTAACGTTATCATTTTCACTAAAGGCAAAAGCCCAGCCGAATCTGGAAAATCATATTTATACTCACCTTTACTGAATTTAGGAATCTCTGCTGAACTTACAGCAATATATCGTCTACCTCTTTTACTTCCAATAAAAGGATAAACAAAACCACCAAAATTACTGCCTCCTCCAACGCATCCGATTAGGACGTCAGCATTTTCCCCTAATAAATCCAATTGTGCCATAGTCTCTTGACCAATCACACTCTGGTGCAACAAGACTACATCTAGAACACTGCCTACTAAATATCTGAACTCATTCTTAAGAGCATATTCTATAGCCTCACTCATTGCTATACCTAAGGATCCAGGATGCTGAGGATTAGCTTCTAATATCTTTCTCCCAAATTCAGTTAAATTTGTAGGACTTGCATATACATTAGCACCATACAACTGCATAATACTTTTTCTCATTGGTTTCTGCTCATAACTAACCCTTACCATAAATATTGTACTTTTCATGTTATACATACTTGCAGCTAATGCTACTGCAGTTCCCCATTGACCAGCTCCAGTTTCAGTAACTACATGATTTATACCTTCTTCTTTTGCAAAATACGCTTGTGGTATTGCAGTATTTATCTTATGAGAACCGGTAGGTGTAGCGCCTTCAAATTTAAAGTAAATCCTTGCCGGTGTCTTTAAATATTCTTCTAACCTCCTTGCTCTGAATAAAGGAGTTGGTCTTCCTATCGATATATACCTATCTCTTACTTCTTCCGGTATTCTTACATATCTTTCTATAGTAAACTGTTGTCTTAAAATCTCCTTAGGCAATATGCTTCTTAACAAATCAATTCTTGAAAATTCAGCACCTTGGGGATCTCTAGGCGGAGGTAATGGTTTAGGCAAATCCGGAATTATATTGTACCAATACTTAGGCAAAATTTCGTCTTCTTTTACCATTGGTACATCAAAAGCACCGGTACATTATAAATGCTTTTTACCTTATAAACTTTTAGTAAGTCTCAAATTCCTTAAACTCCCCCTTATATTCACTGAAAGAATAATCAACTTTTTCTACTTCAGCAGCAGGTGGACCTCTTCTAACATATTCTAATAACTTACTTAAAGCCTCCTCATGACCTTCTGCAACGACTTCTACAGATCCATCAGGCAAATTCCTTGCATAACCCTTTATTCCTAATCTTATTGCGTGAATTTGAACAAATTTTCGAAAACCTACACCTTGAACTACACCATATATACGGATATAGACTCGCTTTAACATTTGACTCACCTCAGTGTCGCTCCACTTCTTCACGAGTCCGATTTTTCCCTTTCATCACAACATATTTTATCTAGTTATTTAACTTAAAGTTGATGATTAGAGTAGCAATAGCTGGATTAGGCAACTGTGCGTCTATGTTAATTCAAGGGATAGAATATTACAAATTAAAAGGCGATGATTATTATGAAGGATTGATTACCCCAATTATTGGAGGGTACAAAATTACCGATATAGAAATTGTAGCTGCTTTTGACGTTTCACGTAATAAGGTAGGAAAGGATATTTCAGAGGCAATATTTGAACCCCCAAATATAACCCCAAAAATAGTTAATATAGAGAAGAAAGGTATTAGGGTAGTAGCAGGACCCGTTCTTGATGGTGTAGCTTCACATATGGTTAATGTGTTTAATCCCACCTATGATGGTACTGTTGAGAAAATATTAGATGAGTTAAAGAGCAGTAGAGCTGAAATACTGGTTAATTTACTGCCAGTTGGAAGCGAAAATGCCACAAAAGCATATGCAAATGCATCCTTAATGAGTGGAACCGCGTTTATAAATGCAATACCTGTATTTATAGCTAGCGATCCCACCGGGTACTTCCCTAAAAAATTCAAAGAGAAAAACTTACCATTAGCCGGCGATGACGTCAAGAGTCAATTAGGTGCGACGATATTTCACAGAGCAATAACCTCACTCTTTAGATTAAGAGGAGTGAAAGTAGAAGAAACTTATCAATTAAATGTTGGCGGAAATACTGACTTTTTAAATATGAAAACAGAGGAAAGATTAGTATCAAAGAGAATAAGTAAAACAGAAGCTGTGACTAGCACTCTAGATAATGGGGAAGTTATAAAAAGTGAGGGAAAAATAAGAATAGGACCCAGTGATTATATACCATTCTTGGGAAATACAAAAGTAGCGTATATCTATGTAAAAGGAAGCGCGTTCGCGGGAATGCCAATAAAAGTTGAAGCCTCTTTAGAAGTCGACGATAAGGCTAATTGTGCTGCAGTTTTAATAGATGTTATAAGAGCAGTGAAGGTCGCTTTAGACAAGAAAATAGGTGGTCCACTTGAGAAAGTATCAGCGTTCTATTTTAAGCACCCCCCAATTCAGGCTAAAGACGATGATGAAGCCTATAGATGGTTTAAAGAATTCATTGAGATGTGAAATTTGCGAAGAAAACATTTCATTTTTTAAATGTACTATATGTGGAAGGCAAGTATGCCATGAAGATTACATACAGTATAGAAAAATATGTAAAGTATGTGAAATGAGTTTATGTAAGTTATGTGAGGAACATTTATCAATAGGTTCTTGCGAAATATGTGGTAAAATTATTTGTGAAAATTGTACTGCATATTTTGATGGAGCAAGAAGAATATGCAAAGATTGTCATAAGCGAAAAATATATAAAAATAATATTTAGAGAAATTATTTATTTCTATCTTTTTTACCATTAAGAGATTTTAGTATGATTTGCTGTTCAATAGATGCGACTTGCCTTCTAACATTAATTACAGCATCTGGATTCACACTAATACTATCTATACCGGCTTTGACTAGATATTCAACCACTTCTGGATATACGCTAGGGGCTTGGCCACATATTGATACGGTCTTATTGTATTTATGTGCGGCTTTTATTAACCTTCTTATAGATTCTAAAACTGCAGGATCTCTCTCATCATAATATCCCATTCTTGCTAGCAATTCTGAGTCCCTATCAACGCCTAATGTTAATTGTGCTAGATCATTACTACCTATACTAAAACCATCAACTATCTTTGAAAACTCTTCAGCAAGAACGATAACTGATGGAACCTCAGCCATTATCCAAACTCTAAAATCTGAGCTCCTCCTTAGTCCTTCTTCTTCCATTATTCTTATAGCCTTTTCGAGTTCCCATGTAGTTCTAACAAAGGGAAACATAACCCAAACGTTCTTAAGTCCCATTTCCTCTCTAACCTTACGTATAGCCTTAACTTCCAACCTAAAGGCTGGCTCATACTCTTTGCTGACATATCTAGAAACTCCTCTCCAGCCTATCATTGGATTTCTTTCTTCTGGTTCAAATTCTTCTCCGCCAATTAATTTTTTATACTCGTTAGTTTTGAAATCTGAAAATCTTACAACAACTGGTCTAGGATATATTGCACTAGCTACTTTAGCTATACCTTCAGCTAACTTATCTACAAATAATTCCGGATTTCCCATTTTTATTAAATACAATGGATGATATCTTATCCACTCGCTTACTATGAATTCAATTCTCATAAGTCCTATACCATCAAAGGGAAGATCTAGATATTTATCTATGACATCTGGCTCACCTAAATTCATGTAAATCTTAGTCGCAGTTACTGGATAAAGGCTTAGCAAGATCTCTCTACTTATTCCTTGAACTCCCATTTTTACTTGTGGCTGCGTTGCGCTAGACTCACCAGCCTGTAGCACTTTACCCTCATATATGATTCCTCTTATTGCGTCTACTGTGATCTCTTGATTATCTTGTATAACTTTCGTAGCCTCTCTACATCCTACAACAGCAGGAATCCCTAATTCTCTAGATACAATTGCAGCATGACTCGTCATTCCACCTTCATCAGTTACAATTGCACCCGCTATCTTCATTAATGGTACCCAATCTGGATCTGTCATCTTTGTAACTAAAATATCGCCTTTCTGAAAATCATGAACTTTAGGATCTTTAATATCAATAATTATTTTAGCCTTACCATAGGCAATTCCCGGAGAAGCTGCAAGCCCCTTAACTAAAACTTTACCAGTCGTGATAGATGCTTTTTCCGCTTCAGTTTTATTTTCTTCTTTTTTCTTTTTACTAGACCAGAAAGTTTCCGGCCTAGCTTGAACTATAAAAATATTTTCAGGAAAACTTAAGTCATTATCAATCGCCCATTCGATGTCCATGGGTCTTTTATAGTGCTCTTCAATCTTTAATGCTAGTTTAGCTAATTCTATAGCCTCATCATCCGTTATACTCATGGACTTAGATTCTCTATCATCCAGGTTAACAATTACGTTCTTTTTCAGTTGCCTATCATATATAATTTTGATATTTTTTTCAGAAACTTTTTTTTCGACGATCTTTAAAGTGGATTTCTCTATTAGAATCACATCTGGTGTAACCTTACCGCTTACAACACTTTCTCCTAAACCCCAATTGGACTCTATCATAATGTATTTTTCGTCACCTGTAACTGGATGTAAAGTAAACATCACTCCAGCAGATCTAGAATTTACCATTTTTTGTACTACAACCGCTATAAGAACAGATAGGTTGTCTATCCCTTTGCTCCTTCTATACTCTATGGCTCTAGCGTTATAGAGACTGGCCCAAACATCCTTAACCCTATCGAGAAGATCGTCTCTTGTAACGTTAAGATATGTATCTTGCTGTCCAGCGAAACTTGCTGTCTCAATATCTTCTGCAGTAGCAGAAGATCTAACAGCTACTAAGATTTCTTTTCCAACTTTTCTGCTTAACTCATCATAAGCCCGAAGTATCATATAGGCTAACTTTTCGGGCATTTTCGCATTTTTTATTAATTGTTTTATTTTTTCGCTTGCTTCTTCAGATGTATTTGCACTATTTAATATCTCTTTAATTTGCCCAAAAAGATTATTGTATTCAAGAAAATATTTAAAAGCTTTAGAAGTAATTATAAAAGCTGGAGGTACTCTAATTCCGAAACTCACTAACTCCCCGAGATTAGAACCCTTACCACCAGCCAATTCTATCATATCCTTACTCACTTGAGTAATATCGAGAATGAGACCTTCCTCACTACTAATAGCTTCAACCAAATAGAACTCCCCATATATCTATCTAAATAGAACCTTAAAAAATTATTTTATCGTTTAAACCTTTGTAAAAAATCTATATAATAGATATTATTTCTGTTCAGTACTAGACGACTTCTGAGTTGATGTAACGAAACTTGGTAATTCTGGGAATTTCTCCTTCATTCTCTGTTCTGCAACAACGGAAGCCTCTTCCAATATCTTTCTTGCCTCTGGGCTTGAAGCTGCGTAACTTACTGGTGCACCAGTAAAGTCACCTGCTTCTATTACTACTTCTTGTAATCCTTCTTCTAGTTCAGCCAACTCTAAGCTTATCTCTGGCATAACTCCTTTCATTGCGTTTCTTAGTTCCTTTATAACTCCTAAAACTGGTATTAGGCTATTAAACACATCACCTAACTCAGTTATGGTTTCTAGTCTCAATTGTACTTGTTCTAAAGCTATCTGAGTAGTGATTAATTGCCTAGAGATCTTCCTTATCTCAGCTATCTCATTAGCGTACATCGCAGCCCTAGCTGTATCCTTAGACATCTGTGCCTCTACTACCTTCTCAAACAGTGTCCTGTCCCTTTCTTGTAATCTTGATATGTACACATCTAAACGACTTATCATTGTTCTTAGTCTATAATTTGCCATTACTAATCTATATCTCAATGGTTGTTGAGGTTTGAAAGCATTCTTTATTCTCTCACCAATACTTGGCTCTTGTTTTCCACCCCAATTCTTTACAAAATCTTCTACTTTGCTTGAGGCCATTTCGGCTCTAATCTAATTCTTGGAATAGTACGTCTTTTAAGTACGGCAATACATAATACCCAAAGAAATCTATTATTAACTATGGAACCATTTACAATTAGACATGATGGGAAAACTCTTAAAATAACTAGTAATTTGGAATATCCGATAAGAATTATAGAAATCATCTTAAGGTATCATGTTACAGTAAATATGATAGATGATAAGGTTGGTCTTAAATCAATTACAGAAAATATAAAAATCGATAAGGAATTAAAAAGAAATCAAACGATAGAAATACAAACAAAATTAGAGGATATTAGCGAAGTATCAATAATATACAAGGACCAAATGATAGTTAGGAGAGTTGACCTCTCTTTATAATTTTACTTAATATTTGTTGAGCCTTCTCTACTACTTTTTCATCTGAGCTAACTTCTTCAGGCCAGTCTTTTCCCATTTCCTCTTTTAATTTCCTAGTCGCATCTATACCTAATTTACTACCTAAGGGAGGGAATGGGACACTAGGATCTAAAGAGTCTGTAAGTACGTTTTCTATTACCCATATATCACGTTTTGGATCAACATTCGCTGCAATTGAATATAGGACTTGATTTATGTCATGAACGTTTACGTTATCATCAACAATAATTATTATTTTTAGAAGACTTAACTGACCCATACCCCATAAAGACATCATCACTCTCTTAGCTTGACCGGGATAATACTTCTTAATGGAAAATATTCCTATTCCAGTAAATAGACCATACTCTGGTAAATTCATATCAACTAATTCTGGGACAATCATTTTCGCAAACGGTAAGAAAATTCTTTCAACACCTTTGCCTATCCAAGCATCTTCAAGAGGTGGTTTACCAACGGAGGTTACATGGAATATGGGATCTTCTCTTATGTAAGCTTTTTCTAATTTAAAAACGGGATAATAGTCAGGCGGTGTATAATAACCCATATGATCTCCAAAAGGACCCTCTAGTCGTGTATCGTTTAAATCTACATAACCAGCCAAAACTACTTCTGAATGACTTGGTACCAACAACTGATTATCTAATTCAGTTACATCAACTCCTTCACCTCTAAGAATTCCAGCAAACATATACTTATCAAGCCCATGAGGTACTGGAGATGCAGCTGTAAATACTATTGTAGGATCCACGCCTGTCACTATTGCTACTGGCATCTTAGTGATTCCTTTCTCTAAATACTTCTTAGCTGTCATGGAACCTCTTTTAAATGCTTGCCAATGCACTAAAGCCTCCTTTTGATTTAAAATTTGGATTCTATAAACGCTAAGATTATGAATTCCAGTATCTGGATCTTTCGTTATAGTTATCGAAAAAGTTAGAAATCTTCCTGCATCTTTAGGCCAAGTTTTAATTGCGGGAATTTTTGTTAAATCTAATTCTTTTTCTTCTTTAAAACTAGGTGATTTTGATTTAGGCATTATTTTACCAAGCCCTAGTATCTCTCTAAGTGATTTTATTTTATCAATAATTGTAATTGGAATATCGGATAAACTTGAGAGAAATTTCTCTGAAATTGATTCAAGTCTATTTGTTCCAAAAATCTCATATAAACTCTCAATTGAATAAAAAATGTTCGAAATGATCTTCCAATTTTCATAATTTCTTATCTTCTTGAATAGAAGGGGAGGTAAATGCGCGTAGGTCGCTCTCCTAGTAATTTCAGCTATTTCCAAATCTACACTAACCTCGTCATCGATCTCAATTAATTTACCTTTTCTTTTCATAAATTCTATATAATCCCTAAGGTCTTTGAATGTCATATGATTATTATACTTCAACAAAGCTTATATTTTGTAAAATAAACCACTTTAAACAGCTGGTGAATTGTTGTTGGAAACATGGTAACTGGAGTAATGAAGTGCTTAAGTTGTCAATATGAGATGCCCATAGACCAACACCAAATACTATGCCCAAAATGTGGAGGGCTAATGGAAATTATAGTAGAACCACTAAAAGATTTCTCCTTTAGTAAATTAAGAGGAAAAGGAGTATGGAGATATAAGGAATTGATACCGGGTAGTTACAAAAGTATCGTAAGCATAAATGAAGGCAATACACCACTGATAAAATCATCAAACATAAATGGTAACTTATACTTTAAGTTTGAAGGACTTAATCCCACTGGTAGTTTTAAGGATAGAGGTATGACAGTAGCTGTTAGCTCTGCAGTAAGTTTAGATTACAAAACCGTAATTGCTGCATCTACTGGGAATACCGCAGCCTCTGCGTCTGCATACGCCGCAAGAGCTGGTATAAAGAGCTTTATCGTGCTTCCTAAAGGCAAGGTCGCATTAGGTAAATTGGCTCAGTCTATTCTTTACGGTTCAGTAATATTAGAAGTCGATGGAAGTTTTGATGTAGCCATGGATGCTGTTATGAAATTATATAAGGACTTGAAAATAGTATATCCGCTAAACTCCTTCAACCCATGGAGATTAGAAGGACAAAAAACGATAGCGTTTGAAATTATAGAAGAGCTTGGTGTCCCTGATAACGTTATAGTACCAGTAGGTAATGCAGGTAATATATATGCTATATGGAAGGGATTTAATGAACTAGTTAAAGTAGGGGTCATTGATAGGATACCTAGAATGATAGGGGTTCAAGCAGAAGGAGCGTCCCCAATAGCTAGCGCAATAATTAAAGGAAAAGATACTCCAGATTTCATAGAAAATCCAGACACTATAGCTACTGCAATACGAATAGGTAAACCAGTGAATTGGCAAAAAGCAGTAAGAGCAATAAAAGAGTCTGGGGGAACTGCTATAATAGTATCGGATTCTGAAATATTAGATGCACAAAAGACCTTAGCTAGGAAAGAAGGAATAGGAGCAGAGCCTGCTTCAGCTACAGCCCTAGCTGGTTACTTTAAGGCGATAAACGATAAGATTGTTGATAAAGATGAAAAGACAGTTTTAATTCTAACCGGACACTCATTAAAAGACCCAGATAGTATGACTAAAGCTGATGCTAAAAGAATCCTAGTTAATCCTCTTCATATAGAAAAAATTATTTTGGGTGAGATAAATGGTTCTAATAGTTAAAATAGGTGGTTCTATACAAAAAGATGAAAGGGATTATGAACTTATTGTAAAGAAAATAAAGGATTTCTCTAAAAGAAAAGATAAGATACTTGTAGTGACATCAGCAATTAAAAATGTAACCAACGATCTAATAAGTGCTACATTAAACACCGATAATTCACCAAATATCGTAACAGAAATATACGAGAGACACATAAAACTACTATCAAAGCTTACCGATGGAAAGGAATTTGAGAATGCATTTAAAGATTTATCTAGGCTAAGTGATGAATTATTTAGGGTAGCTTGGTCAATAAGAGTACTAGATGAAGTGACTCCAAGAGTTAAGGACTACATACTTTCATTTGGAGAAAGAATGTCAACTATCCTTCTTTCAGCAATACTGAGAAGTAATGGAATAGAAGCTGAAGGAATAATTACGCCTCCATTTATAACTGATGATAATTATAGTGAGGCAAATGTAATTGAAGAGGATTCCAAAAAGGAAATTTCAAGCATATTAGGAAACGTGAAGGCCAATGTAGTAGTCTTACCGGGATTTATAGGAAGGACTAAGGAAGGGAAATACACTACTTTAGGAAGAGGAGGTAGTGATTATACTGCAACATTATTAGGAAAACTAATTGATTCAAAAGAGGTTAGACTAGTCACTGAAGTACCTGGAATAATGACTGGAGATCCTAAAAAATTCAAGAATGCTAAAACGATAAACAGGCTATCCTTGGAAGAGGCTATAGAACTTTCACAGCTGGGAGCAAAAAGATTACATCCCAGAACCTTTGATCCAGTATTTGGCAGTGATATGAAGGTGATCGTTGAGTCATTATACGAAGACGGATTTACCATGATTAACGGACAGTGTGAAAATATTGATGGTCTTAAAGGAATATCTCTCCTAGATAATGTAAAACTTGTAACTGTAGAAAGTACGAAAATTGTAGGAAAAATAGGCTCAGCAGCGAGAATAGCTAATGAGGCAAAGGAGGCTGGGGTCAATATAATATCAATCTCTCAACCAGCAAGCGAAACTACTATACAGCTTGCAGTAGACTCACTTTCTGCAAATAGACTATTATCAAAATTAGAGGAATTAAAGGGAACACTAGTTAAGGATATTGATGTAAATGATGTTAATATTGTAGGAATAGTAGGATGTGGAATAAAGAAGAGGGAAATTTCAACTAAGGTACTATCCATAGCTTCAGCTTATGATCCATTAGCAATATCCAGAGGAATATCTAACGTCAGCATGACCTTTATAGTTAATAAGGAAGAAGGAGAAAAATTAGCAAAAGAACTACACGAGGTTATCGTAAATGGTTGATAAGATAAAAGTTTCCTTACTAGGCTCTACCGGAATGGTAGGGCAGAAAATGGTAAAGATGCTATCAAAACATCCTTACATAGAACTAGTTAAAGTAAGTGCATCACCACAGAAAATAGGCAAAAAATACAAAGATGCTGTAAAATGGATAGAACCAGAAGATATTCCCGAAAACATAGCAGATTTACCCATAGTCTCTACAGAATATGAAGATCATAAAGACGTTGACGTTGTTCTCTCTGCATTACCTAACGAGTTGGCTGAAGATGTAGAATTAAAGTTAGTAAAACAAGGAAAAATAGTTGTATCTAACGCATCACCATTTAGAATGGATCCAGATGTACCATTAATTAATCCAGAAATAAATTGGGAACATTTAGAATTATTAAAATATCAAAAATTAAACAAAAATTGGAGCGGGTTATTAGTTAAGAACCCAAACTGTACTGCAGCTATCTTATCTATGCCAATTAAGCCTTTAGAAAATCTAATTAAAGTTAAGGCTATTTACATAACTACCTTGCAAGCAGTGAGCGGAGCCGGTTACAGTGGCTTACCATTTATGGCAATAGAGGGAAATGTTATTCCTTGGATTAAAGGTGAGGAAGATAAAATACCAAAAGAGATAAATAAGATGTTAGGAAAATTAGAGAACAGTAAAATAAAACATGCTAATCTAGAGATTCATCCAACGACTACTAGAGTCCCAGTAAAAGTAGGGCATATGGGTGTTATTAACATAGTAACTGATGATAATTTCGATGAAAAAGAAGTACAGAAAGCACTAGAAGAATTTTCAGAACTGCCTCAGAAGAAAAATTTACCTACCGCACCAAAGAAGCCAATTATCGTGCTCAAGGATGAAGATAGACCTCAGCCAGTTAGAGACCTACAATACTATAATGGAATGTCAGTAGCTGTAGGGAGAATAAGACGTGAAGGGAATGTCCTACGCTTAATTGCATTAGGAGACAATTTAGTGCGTGGAGCCGCTGGCATAACAATTTTAACGTTAGAACTTATGAAAGAATTAGGTTACTTATAATGTTTTTTGATTTTCATGTTCATTCTAGATATAGTGATGGAAAATATCTTCCAAAGGAAATAATAAAATATGCTAGAGAAAAACATAATTTATACATAGCTCTTACAGATCATGATACATCATTAGGTTTGAAACATATTAAAGAGGAAAAAGTGATTCCGGGTCAAGAAGTTACTACTGAATTTGGACATGTAGTAATCTTATGTAGCTTCATACCATCTCCACCTAATAAACTAGCTGAATTAATAGACTATGCTAAGGAAAATTCATGCATAGTATTCCCTTCACACCCTTTCGATATTTTTAGAAAAGGAATTGGCGAAAAAACTTATCAATACAAATTCGATCTTATAGAGATTTATAACTCAAAAGCACCTAGAACTGCAAATAATAAAGCGAAAGAAGCCTCATTGAAATTAAATTTAGCTGGAGTTTCGAACAGTGATGCACACGTAATTCAAGCTATAGGCTCAGCGTATAATGAGTTATATGAGGTTGTGGAGTTTAATTTAGACGACATCATTGACAATTTAAGGAAGGGGAAAATAAGAAATATAATCAACGGATTATCATTTAAAGCTAAATTTTCCATTTTAGAATGGTATATTGAGAGGAAAATAAGAAATGCACAAAATACCAGCGGAACTTTGCATCAAATGTAAGGGACATAAAAATCTTTGTGGATTACCTTTTTGTCCAATAATGGAGAGATTTAGAGGCATGATTAGTAGTCTTCAGAAAGTGAGAATAGATAGTTCATCAATTAAATTCGTTGAGGGATCAACACCTCCTAGTGCTATAGTTGGAGAAAAAGGATATCCTAAAGTTTCTTTGATACTAAATATTCCGCCTTCAGTTTATGGAGAAGAGGCCAGGAAATACGAAGATATTAAAGGATGGTGGGGAAAGTTGAGTTTAGGGGATATAATAAAACTAAGATCATCCCTTGTCTCGAGTATGACTAAAGTAAGAGTCGAAAAACCTATCGAATACTATAATACCGAAATACCTCTAGCTGTAATATCGGATACTCCAGTAACTTCTGAAGCTAAATTGAAGACCTTAGAAGCTAAATTGAAGTTTGATGGCGTAATTTTACCAAGAGGACCTGGAGGAACTGCAGAAGAAATAAAAGTAAAGGATAACCCTAAAATTCCAACTAAAATTGATAAATTAATTTTTGACGATATAAAGTCCGTAGAAGCCGTATTGGAATTGTATAAGAATAGTATAGACTATTACAAGATAATACACGCATTGTCGTTTGGACTTTTAGGTAGAAAAAAGAATAGACGTTTTGTACCCACTAGATGGGCAATAACCGCGGTTGATAGCACCATCGGCAAATATCTTTACGACAGAATAATAAATTACAGTGAGATAAATGAAATAGAAGTTTATTATGCTTCGTATTTAGGGAACCACTTCCACGTAATACTTTACCCATCAAAATTTAACGCAGTATGGATAGAGATATGGCATCCACTAAGCTTATGGTCTAAAGACCTTACGATCTCTGAGTTAAAAGAAAACTTCTGGGGAAAGTATGAGTATCTAGATGGAGGTTACATGGCAGCTAGATTAGGAGTACTAGAATATTTAGAGAAAATTAAGAGACAAGCTGGAATAATAATAGTAAGAGAAATAACTGAGGAATACTTCGCACCAGTAGGAAATTGGCACATAAGAGAAACCGTAAGAAACGCCATGAATAATAAAATAGGAAAATATGACAGTCTATTAGAAGCAATAGCTGAAGTAAACAAAAGGCTAAAAGCGCAAATAAACTTGTTAGAACTAAGGACTATAAATAGCTTACTTAAACAAAGATCCATCTATGATTTCTTTAAATAAACAGAGAAAATACAGCCATTGTTGTATATAGTCTATTCTCAGCTTGATCCCATACAGCACTTCTAGGTCCATCTATCACTTCAGATTCGACTTCCTCCCCTCTATTTGCGGGTAAACAGTGCATGAATATTGCATTTTTAGCCGTATATTTCATTAGATCTGAAGTGACCCTATAATTCCGTAATAAACTCTTTTTCTGCTCTGCAATATTTTCTTGGCCCATACTAACCCAAACATCAGTATATACTACGTTTACACCTCTAACAGCTTCATAAGGATCCTCATAAAACTCTATGATGCTACCATTATCCTCTGCAATCTCGTTTATTACCTTATAAAGATCTTCTTTAGGTTTAAGTTCTTTTGGAGTTGCGATATGTAACTCTAATCCTAATTTAGCAACAATTGTCATTAAGCTTAATAAAACGTTATCACTACCATCACCTACAAATGCAATTTTAACAAAATTATCACCAAACTTCTCCCTAATTGTCATTATGTCAGCTAATGCTTGTAATGGATGAGAAAGATCACTTAACAGATTAAATACAGGAACGCCGGAAAATTCCTTTAGTTTAATTAAAGTTAGATGGCTTAGCACTCTAGCACCTATTCCATTAACGAGTCTTCCTAACACTCTAGCAGTATCCTCTACTGGTTCCCCTCTAGACCATTGCAAATCTTGCTTATTAAGGACAATTGGAATACCTCCTAATAATGAAACTGCTAATTCAGTACTAACTCTAGTCCTTGTACTAGGCTTTTCAAAAAGTAATGCAACTTTTTTCCCAGCTAGTGATTTTGGAACATTATTGCTATACACATAATTTTTCATAATAAAAGATACTTCTAGTATTTTCTCTATTTCATTATCTTCAAAATCGAGCAGACAAAGCAAACTTTTTCCTCTAAACATAATTTTAATCTCTTCTGTCACATATTTAAATATGGATATCCAGATCATACTTACCAAAGCCGTCGAATCTAGGCAAGGAAATAAGCCTAAATTTGATGAAGGTCACGTCTTGATGACCTTGTTAAATATAAGTGAGCTTCAACCAGTTGGAAGAATGTTACTAATGAAGAAAATAGGTTTATCAGAGGCTTCAATGAAAACATTATTAAAAAGATTAAGAGAATTGGATTTAATTCAGACTGACCCTATAGGAGGAAATACATTGACTGAGAAAGGCCAAAGTTTAGTCTTCCATCTTAAGAATTTGTTCTCAATTAAAAATGTTGTTCTAAAATCCTTAGGTTGGGACTCAATAATGTTAGTCATAAAAAAGGGTGCGGAAATCGTACGAGAAGTCCCAATTTTAAGTTTAAGAGATGAAATCATACGATTAGGTGTAGAGAAGGTATTAATATGCGTCTATACTAAGGAAGAAAAAATAGAGATACCCCCTAAAACTGAGGAAATGTCACTTAAAGGCTTACTAGAGGAAATAAAGGAGAATTGCAGCAATTGTCAGCCCGACGATCTTATTCTATTTTTGGTACCTAGCGATGCGCACTTAGCGTATTCAGTGCTAGCTTATATCCTTAAGGTGCTAAAGGAATGGTGAAGAAGATCGGATTTTTAGTAAATCCGTATGCAGGTTCTGGAGGAAGAATTGGAAGGAAGGGAAGCGATAACTTATTTATGGAAAACCCAGAGATTCCAAATAGAGTTAAAAGATTTCTGAATAAAGCGCCGGAAAACGCTCTTTACATAACAGCAATGTCAAAAATGGGCGAAATATATTTTATTAACACTAAGTTAAAATATGAAACTATAGACGTTGGAAAAAAAGAAAAAACTAGTAGAGAGGATACAATTTCTGCTGTAAAGGAATTCGTAAAAAATGGAGTAGATATTATCGTATTTGTTGGAGGAGATGGAACAGCTAGAGACGTTTATGAAGGACTTCAAGAGGCCCAAATACCTATCCTTGGAGTCCCGGCAGGAGTAAAAATGCACAGCGGAGTATTCGCTAATACTCCAGAAGCTGCAGCGATACTATTATCAAAATTTCTAAATGGTGAAGCTAAAATAGTAAGAGAAGAGATTCTAGATGTCGATGAAGACGCATATAGAAGCGGAAGGTACACAGTGAGGTTATATTATACTGCCTTAACGATAAGTAGTAATAATCTACTTACACCAAGTAAAGAGGAGATTGCATACGAAAAAGAAGAACTGGAGGAAATAGCAAATTACATACTTGATAACATGGATTATAATTCATTTTACATTATGGGCCCTGGAAGTACTGTGAAGTACATAGAAAGCAAGTTGGATATTAACACTTCATTTCTGGGTATTGACATTATAAAGGGAAGGAAACTGATTAGAGCCAATGCAAACTATTTTGATTTACTGAATTTAACTGGGGAGTTAAAGGTAGTACTCACACCAATAGGTAAACAAGGATTCTTAATAGGAAGAGGAAATTTAGAGCTAGGACCATTATTTTTAAGAAAAATAAATAAAAATAATCTAATAGTAGTTTCACCTCTCTCTAAACTTTACACTATTGATTGTCTAAGAATAGACACAGGAGATGAAAATTTGGATAGCCTTTTTTCTGGTGTCTACAATGTTATCGTTGGATATAACAAATTCTATGCAGTTAAGACTTGCGATAAGTACTACTGAAATAGGAAAACCTCTAAATAATTCCATTCTGATTTTTAGCTTGTATTTTAAGTTACAATGCTTAATATGATAAGATGAGCGAAGATCATCGAAGAGATGACATAGACAGCATTTTACAACAAATAAGTGAAGAGGAAAAGCTTAACAGAGATTCGCCTAGATCTAAACTGGTAGAGGCTATCCTACTTCTCCTATATGCTAGACCATTAAGAACGTCTGAGATAGCAACCAATTTAGGCTATGAAACCAAATATATAAGCAGTTATCTTAGTTACTGGAGAAAAAAAGGCTTAGTTTATCAAGATGGAGGAAGATGGCATCTTAGCAGAAAAGGAGAAGATATCGCGAGAGAAATAATTGAGGCTTACAATAATTCCAAGTTTAAAGAGTATTTGGTACTAGCTAAGCAAATCTTGGATAATGAAAATGTTCAACAGACAATGAAAAACAAAACTAAGAAAAAAGATGACAAAAATGGACAAGAAGTTTTGTGGTTTATTGAGGAAAAAACTAGTAACATGAGCAAAAAATCACAAAACACAAATTTCATGGATTGTATAAAGGATCTCTTGAAAAAACTTGATGAGGATGAGAAAGAAATACTACAATATTTATTAAATAAGTATAGAGAGTGGGGTACGACTTACATCTACTTAGATCAACTTCAAGAAGAGTTGAAGGCAGATTCAGGATGGTTATTTAAAGTCCTTAAAGACTTACAAATCAAGAGACTTGTTTATGTATATCAAGATCCTAAAATGGGAGTCCGAATAGGCTTATCAAAATCACTTAAGGAAAAGCTCTCTTCTTGTTAAGAAAGTATTAAAAAACAAGTATGCTATGTTACTGGTTACAAAAGCTACACTATATTCTATACTACAACTATACGCTTTAAGAGTAAGAAACAATTCCGTTCGACTATCTTTAATTATACAAACTTGACATTGGAAACTTCTGCACTCCAGAACAACCATGGTAGTAGTAGTAATCTATTTAATCTTTCCACTAAAAGTTATAGCCAGTAGGAGGTAGAAAATTATGTCAACTAATAAATCAGTGAAAATGTCAGAAGATGAGATTAATAAGGCGCTAGCGAAGGCTGAGAAAGAAGCAGAAAAAAAGGATCATAAGAAACAATGGATAGAACGCATGATAAAGAGTGCAAAGACGTATTATAAGTTATGCCCATATTATGATAAGAAGAATGCTAAGTGCTTTCTGACACTAGGAGAAAAATGTCAACGTGATGGTAAGTACGAAACTTGCCCAACATTTATCTCATTCTTAGATAATAAATATCAAGAAATTGTTAGTAAGAAAAAAATGCTTCCAATGGATTTCCAAGATCTTGCATTAACGACTTAAAGTTTTATATAAACTTGGACTCTTAGTAATAAATAGAGTGGCAAGACGGAAGAAGAGTGAGGAAACAGAAAAAAAGGAGAAAAAGTCTGATAATGGAAACAAGAAGAAATCGTCTACTAAAAAAACTGAAAAATTTGTTGATGCAGATAAGCTATTGGACGAATATCTAGATGAAGTTATTAATGCACTAGGAATTTCTTATTTGAATCTTACTAGAGACGATTTGAAAGAAGTAATAAGAGATCCCTTTGCAATGGCCGTCGGTGAAGTTAAAACTAAGCCAAAGGTTACTACTATTATCAATAGACTTAAAGCAATGGGAGATAGATTGATGGAGATTATTGCATATAAAATTTTGAGATTGTATGATATAGAGAAACTTACCGATGACCAATTAGAATTCATTATAACTTATGGAAAAGGGGGCTTAATTCCAATAATCGACAAGCTTTATAAAGAGTGTTTAAAACGAAACAAAAAAGAGCTGATAGATATGTTAAGAGTAACTTGGTCTATGTTTTCCAATGGGCTCAGATCTCCTATTAAATGTCCTAAGTGCGAATTTGAGTCAATAATGCCAGACTTATCTTGCAAAGTTTGTGGTTACATTTTAAGTATGAAAGAACTTAAAAACATTATTGGTGTGATTAACCTCTTACAAGATTATTTGAGGATAGATAAAGAAGGATTTAACGAAATTCTGAAATCTGGTTTTTTCTACTATACATTTGAAGGTCCTATACCACCATCTAAATTTAAGCCCGTACAAGGTCAGATATATTTTGAGGTTGTCCTTAATAGGGATGAGAAGAGTAAACTAGAGAGCATCTTTCACAGTATTTTACCGGGGAGTTAATTATTCCTCCACATCCTTCGCATCTGTATTCTTTTCTTTCAAATAGTTTTTTTGAATTATGGAAAGCATGAAATAATTCGTAATTTTCCTTTAGCATATCTTTTTCCCAGGATAAAATGTCATTAAATACTTCGTCTCTCGTTTGAAAATATACGTCATTCATTAAAAAGCCTTGTAATTCTTGTAATGACGTATTATAAAATGGTATTAGAAATGAAGTGTTTGATAAATTATATTCAAATCCGATTAATTGAATATAAGTATATTCTTGGTTGATTATGGAATATAGTAAATATGCCATTAAGAAATCCGCAGTAAAAGGTAAAAATATTTTATGTATGTTATATTTTTCTGCAAAAGCTCTAGATTTGATTATTATATTCCAAATATCATCAGTTATAGAACTTTGTGGCTCTATTTGTAGTTCATAATACTCTAGATCAAATTTACTATAAATTTTACTAATAAGTATATTTTTGATAATATCTGAAATAAGTTTTAAATAAGAAGGATATGCGAATATTATCTTATCTTGGTAACTTATTATCTTACTTGGATATAATTCTCTCTTTACTCTCTTGATTATTTCGTCTTTAGCACATAAGCTACATAATCTTCTTCCGCCAACTACCGTTACTGCTTCTCTTTTATTACACCTTTCGCATATCATATTTAGAGCAGAGTGGTTGTCTATTTGCTTAAAAGTTTATTCAGAGATAAGAGGATAGAAAAATTTTTATATAAGCGATACTAATGTTCACACGGAACGGTGTTGTGACGTATGGCCGCTCCAGTCTTATTATTTAAAGAAGGAACAAATAGGACCACTGGTAGAGACGCGTTAAGAAATAACATACTTGCCGCAAAGACATTAGCTGAAATGTTAAGGACTAGTCTGGGTCCTAAAGGACTTGATAAGATGTTAATTGACAGCTTTGGTGATGTGACCATAACTAATGACGGTGCGACTATAGTAAAAGATATGGAAATTCAGCATCCTGCTGCTAAGTTATTAGTGGAAGCTGCAAAGGCACAAGATGCAGAAGTGGGTGATGGTACTACAAGTGCAGTAGTATTAGCTGGCGCGTTATTAGAGAAAGCAGAGAACTTGTTAGATCAAAACGTACACCCAACTATAATTATTGAAGGTTATAAGAAGGCTTATGCAAAAGCGTTAGAACTACTTCCACAATTAGGAACTAAGATCGATGTAAAAGATCTGAATTCTGCAACAGCTAGAGACACCTTAAGGAAGATTGCGTTTACTACATTGTCCAGTAAATTTATTGCAGAAGGAGCAGAGTTGAATAAGATAATTGATATGGTAATAGATGCAATAGTTAATGTTGCTGAACCATTACCTAATGGTGGATATAATGTAAGCCTAGATCTAATTAAGATAGATAAAAAGAAAGGTGGAAGCATAGAGGATAGTATGTTAGTTAAAGGTTTAGTGCTAGATAAGGAAGTTGTACATCCTGGAATGCCTAGAAGAGTTACTAAAGCGAAGATTGCAGTATTAGATGCAGCATTAGAGGTAGAAAAGCCCGAGATTTCGGCTAAAATAAGTATAACGTCACCAGAGCAGATAAAGGCTTTCTTAGATGAGGAAGCGAAATACCTAAAGGATATGGTTGACAAGTTAGCATCAATAGGAGCTAACGTTGTAATTTGCCAGAAGGGTATTGACGATGTTGCACAACACTTCCTAGCTAAGAAAGGAATATTAGCTGTAAGAAGGGTAAAGAGAAGTGACATCGAAAAGTTAGAGAAAGCTTTAGGTGCTAGGATAATAAGTAGTATTAAGGACGCAACACCAGAAGATTTAGGGTACGCAGAATTAGTTGAGGAGAGAAGGGTTGGAAACGATAAAATGGTATTTATAGAGGGTGCTAAGAATCCAAAGGCAGTGAACATATTACTAAGAGGTTCAAATGATATGGCTCTAGATGAGGCCGAAAGAAGTATAAATGATGCTTTACACTCCTTGAGAAACATATTGTTAGAACCAATAATATTGCCAGGCGGAGGTGCAATTGAATTAGAATTAGCAATGAAGCTAAGAGAGTATGCTAGAAGTGTAGGAGGAAAGGAGCAATTGGCAATAGAAGCGTTTGCTGATGCATTAGAAGAAATACCCATGATCCTAGCCGAGACTGCAGGAATGGAGCCAATATCTGCACTAATGGATCTGCGAGCTAGACATGCAAAGGGATTAGTAAATGCTGGTGTTGACGCTATAAGTGGAAAGATGGTTGATGACGTTTATGCACTGAATGTGATTGAGCCCATAAGAGTTAAGGCTCAAGTTTTAAAGAGCGCTACAGAAGCAGCTACTGCAATATTGAAGATTGATGACTTAATAGCAGCAGCTCCATTGAAGAGTGAGAAGAAAGAAGGGAAAGGAGAAGGCGGTAAAGAAGGAGAAGAAACTCCTAAACCATCCTTAGGAGACTAAACTATTTTTTATTATTTTTATTATATAAAATAAAATTCTTCATTATTTTCTGTATATCCATTTATTTCTTCATTGAGACTTTTACGTTCAATTCTTCATTATTTTCTGTATATCCATTTATTTCTTCCAATATTTTGTCTGCAACTCTTTTTATTTCTTCATCTGTATAATTGTTTTTAATAGCGATTAGTAATTTCTTTGTTATATCAGGGCCGAGAATTAGACTAAGTTCCGTAAAGTCTGGACTTAATAAGAAGTCTATTAACTTTTTTGGATCTCCCCCATACGAGGAGAAATTATATTTAACTTCTGCTTCTCCTAAGATTCTTCTAGCTTCGTCTAATCTTTTTGAATCTATTGTTAACGGTGATAGAACTTTACTCGCTATATGTCTAAGGAAGTCCGGTTGGTTCAACATTGTCGCCTAATTATGATAATCTGAACAGTATAATATAAAGATACATTCATGATGTAAGATAATGTGATGAAGAAATATTAATTATTTAATATTAGAAATATTTACTGCCATATGCTATAACGCGTTGGCATAATGAAAAATGAGATGAATTTTAAAATTTCGCATAATGTTTAAAAGTTAGAAATGCGAGGTAAACGTGAGTGAGTGATAAACATGAGTAGTGAAACTAAAAAAAGAGGGAAAAAGTCTACTTCTAACTCTGGCAACGTAGAAAGTAAATTGAAGGTAGTTTACTCAGATAAGGACGTTATAGTTATGACGGCACCAAATGAAGACGAATTAAAACAAATTTTATTAGATTTACTAAATGAAAAACCCATGAATTTAAAGGAATTACATAGCATGCTGTCTGGAATTGCGAGTGAGGATAAAATAAGGAGAGCCTTAGCAGATCTGGTAGAAAAAGGTAAGATTAACTTATTAGAAGATGGGAGATACGTTAAGTTAGGTACTGAGTAAAGTCCTATAGGGGCACTTTTGAAATTCCTTATTACATAATACCGCTTGTTGTGTTACTAATACTCTATGTATAGCGTTGCAGTAGGGTATGAACCCTTTTTCACTTTTTATAAGTTGGTAATTCTCACATGAACTATCTAAAACGTTTTCTAAAACGTTTATTCTTGGATAAAATCTAATTTCTTGCTCTATTGTTTTGCTATCATTAAATTTTTCCAAACCAGTTTTGTTCTCACTGCCGTCATCTAAGAAGTATCTACAAGTTTTGAATTGACCAAAACATCTATTACTGGAAACTACCGCGTCAGTGGGCTTATCTAGAGCGGGTGAAGTACAGAAGCCATTCTTGTAATAGGGGCAGGCATTATGTTTCTGCAACTTCTCTCACAATCACGTGAACTCCTATAACGTCTTTTTCGTCTTCATTTTCAGTCCATTGAGGGACATGTAGCTTCGTTATTACTACATCATCTCCTATATGGTTTAATGACCTCTTAATTTCTTGCTCATTAATTTTGGGATTTCCACTATAGTCTTCAACTATGAGGATTTCCACTCTTTTTCTCATGAGTATATGATTAAATGAGTAAATATTAAAAGTCATAAGGCATAAAACGAGATGTGGATATAATAGGAAGAGCAAAGAAAGAGTTAGCAGAATACGTTGCTACTCAACTAAGTTTAAGCGAGGAAGAAGTCTTTAAAAATATTACATATCCACCAAGAGAAGAATTAGGAGATTTATCCATAGCGTTGCCTTCAATAGTAAAAGGAGGAAACGTGTTCGATAAAGCGAAAGCATTACAAGAATATAAAGGCAATCTAATAGAAAAAATAGAAGTAGTTGGAATATATCTTAATGCCAGATTGAATTTGAAAAATCTTTTTATAGCAATTTTCAGTAATTTAAATGATGATTATGGATTAGAAAAAGTAGATAGACCTAAGAGGATAATAGTTGAACATACCAGTGCTAATCCAATACATCCATTGCATATAGGTCATCTAAGAAACACCATACTAGGTGACGCGCTAGCTAGAGCCTTAAAGGCTAGAGGTCATTTAGTCAACATTAGATTTTACGTTAACGATACTGGAAGGCAAGTTGCAGTGTTAATATATGGATTGAAGATTTTAGGCTTTCCAGAACCAGATCCCGACATAAAGAAGGATTTATGGTTAGGCACAATATATGCCATGACTAACGTTATATTGGAAATAAGAAAGCTTAGAGAAGAGTTAAAGAAAGCCTCAGAGTCAGAATATAGGGAGAAAATAAAGAAATTAGACGAACTAGTAGCAACAGCAAATGAGTTAAGAAGCAGAAATGAAACGCTTTTTGACAAATTAGCAGATGCGATAAACGCCGAAGAAGATCCAGAAAAGAAAATAGGTGAGATTATAAAGAATTATGAAGAAGGTGAGGATCAGTTAAAAAATATCATTAGAAAGTATATTCGCTACGCATTAGAAGGATTTAATGAAACGTTATCAAAGCTTAACATAACGTTTGATAACTTTGATTATGAGAGTGATCTTTTATGGAGTGGCATGGTTGATAGTGTTTTGGAAAGCCTGTTAAAGTCTCCAGCCAAGATAACATATAAAGGAGTAGCCGCATTAGATTTAGA
Organism: Sulfolobus tengchongensis; assembly: GCF_036967215.1. Classification (NCBI taxonomy): domain Archaea; kingdom Thermoproteati; phylum Thermoproteota; class Thermoprotei; order Sulfolobales; family Sulfolobaceae; genus Sulfolobus; species Sulfolobus tengchongensis. The sequence goes on along the minus strand of NZ_CP146016.1, from coordinate 23,750 downwards.
GAGTTTCTTAGATGATGATTCCAGGTCAAAATTGAAGATCCCTAAAGGATTAGAGATACCACCATTAGTATTAATGAGATCCGATGGTACTACATTATATACTGTAAGAGATATCGCTTACACTATATACAAATTTAATCAGTTTAATGCCGATATTGTTATAAATGTTATCGCTGAGGAGCAATATATTCCTCAGATACAATTAAGAGGGGCACTTAAATTAATTGGCTATTCCTCCTTCGCTGAAAATTTAATACATTATTCATACGGTATGGTTAATATCCAGGGCTTAAGGATGAGTGGTAGATTAGGGAAAATAATAACAATAGATGAGATATATGAAAAATTAGATAGTATAGTGAGAAATAAACTGAAAGAGAAAGGTGGCAATATGGAAAACATTAATGATATAGCAAACGCTGCACTTAGATACGCTATTTTATCAGTATCTGCAAATAAACCTTTATCGTTTGAATTAAATAGAATAACTAATTTCGACCAGAACAGTGGTCCTTACTTGCAATACACATATGCTAGGGCCGTGAACATATTAGCTAAGGCTACGGAACCACTATCCATCAATAATGTTGATTTCAGTGATATAGTTAGAGAAAAGAAAAAAATATTATTGCTTATTTCCAGATTCCCAGAAGTGTTTAAGACTTCTGCAGATAATCTAAGGCTAGAGGATTTAGTTGCGTACTTAAGAGAACTATCTGATGTTTTCAACAGTTGGTACGATAAAGAAAGAATTCTTCAAGAACAAGACATGGGAAAAAGAATGCTAAGATTGCATTTAGTAAAGGGAGTCGCCACAGTACTTAGAAATGGGTTAAACATTTTAGGTATAAAAAGTTTAAGCAGAATGTGAGGACCCGTAGCTCAGCCAGGACGGAGCGGCGGCCTTCGGAGCCGCAGGTCCCGGGTTCAAATCCCGGCGGGTCCGCTGTGGGGGTGAAACCCCCACGCCCCCACTCCTAAATTTCTCGTAAGTTTCAACGACGTCAGCCAAAGGACCAACGTAATGTTCCTTTACCTTACCATTTGCCGTTTCCAATTTATAGACATAATACCACCCTTTCCTTTCACGTATAATCACGTCACTATACTTATATCTCGTCTTTTCTTTAGGGGACACTCCCTAAAACACCATCTTAAATTATCGGTTGCCAATTTTCATTTATAAGCTATTGACAACCGTTAAATTTTGCCGTGATTTATGTTAAATTGAAAGAAGACGGCAAAAAATCCTTACCGCCAAGAAAAATGTTTTACTCCCCGGTAAAACGTATACCAGGGTAAACGAAGTTATCGAGACTGAAAGCGGTATAAGTACTGTTGACTCTTTTCGAAATGACGGAAGAAGAGATACGAAAAATGCCATGTCGTACGAAAGAGGAATGCGAGAAAGTAACAGAGAAGATGATTCAATTATGAAGAGAAGGAAGAGAGAAATTATTGAATTCGTAAAATATCGCATAGTATCGCATTATGCGATTTAGGCGATATATGTGCTAAGTTTGACGGATTAGAATATGATGATAGTAATGATGTAATGGCGGATTGCTTGCACGAAGTGAAAGCGTGTATCGAGAGCACGGAAGTCGGAAAAAGGATTTATTGCTGTATATTCTAACAGGAAGGGAGAAGTGACGCGATTTTTAGTCGATATAATGTATTTATCTGATTTACTAAAATATTATATAGGAATAAGTGCAAACGGGTTTATTGCGATCAATCGCAATAAATTGTGGCTATAAAAACGTAAAAATAACGTATTTTTAGGCTAGAAAACGGGGGTAGCTTGGTTATAATTGGGGTCACATGAAAAGACGTGGGATCCCTTAGTATACTTGAGGAAAAAGAATGAGGATTTATAAAGAGCCTTTTGCCTTTCTTAGGAACTTAAGCTTGCCTTTAAATACTAAGAAAGTTATTCCGCCTATTACGGCTATTCCTATTAAAATTTCTGGCAAATAGGCTATGTACCATGGTAATGAAGGACTATTTGCTAGAACACATGAACCTGGCGAGAACACAATACCGGGACCAGGGCCATTTCTATTTACTGGCCAAAAGCACACATTAGATGAACCAGAGTTATTTATTAGCAGAGTCAGACCAATTATATTTTCTGCATTTAGAATCAATGTGTTTCGCCTAAAAAAAGGGTTGCCTTTAAAGAATTAAAAACGTTTTCACAAGTAGTAAAGTTTGTTCAAAGGTTGAATATTATTGTATATTTAGCCTACTGACAATTGTTTATAATCATAGTGATGTATTTGTGTACAAAACGTCTTTCAGATACTCAACGTATTTCTTATACGACTCTTTCGCAATTCCGAATAGTGAAACGTAATGCTGTGTTAAAACTCGCGTTGGTTTCCTACCCTGGATAAAATCTATAATATCTAACGATATGCCTAGCTCAGCCATTTTTGACGCGACAAACTTCCTAACGTATTTTATCCTTACGGTGTTTCTTCTTCTCTTTTCGAAATCTTGTATAGCCGACTCCGTAATGTTAATTTGTCGTAGTGGCGTTACGTGAAAGATGTAGAAAACGCCTTTATATCCGCGGGTCCAATTTAGTGGATAATAACATATACCATTAGGGGACACCCCTAATGGGGGGTATCCCCCATTATCGCAAATATCACGTGAAGGATCATTTAATAACGCTTTCAATATTTCGCTTAATCTCGCACCACTTTCCAAAGCGATTTTATAAACAAAGTAGACGTTTTCACTATATTCCTTCGCTAATTGAAGCGTTTTCTTAATCTCATCAACTGTCGGTACGTATAAATCAGCGTTAGTTTTTCCCTATTTTTACGACTTTAAGTATCTTATCGGCGAATTCTTCACTAATTATACCATGTGAAGAAAAGGAATTTAGCGAACAATCTATAAGCCTTTTGTGAATTTCTTGTTTCGTGGAAAGGCTTTTTTAACGTGTTTACGTATTCTTTTGCCGTTATCTCGCTTATCTTCCTTTCATTTATCAAATAATCGTAAAAGGCGTTTAAGTTATCACTTGTAGCGTATTGGCGTAAATTGTTAACTAACGTAATTTTACGACGTTGAGTATCGTTGTTTAATTCCTGCCACGCAGGAGGTCTTGGGTTCAAATCCCGGCGGATCCGCACATAATATTAATTAGCTTTTAGTTATTTGTAATGGAAATAATTATAAATTATTATTTGTAATAAAGTTAAATCACTGGAAATAATTATCTATTCTTAATAATGCGGGGGACGGGATTTGAACCCGTGCAGGCCTTCGCCAGCAGGGCCTAAGCCTGCCCCCTTTGACCTAGCTCGGGCACCCCCGCATTATAAAATAAAATAGCGAGGATTTAAAAAAGCTAGTCTTTTACTGTCTCTAAAATAGAGACAACATTCCAAATTGAAATTCTAGCATGAGTAGGCATATTAGGATCTTGACTTATATCCTCTAAAATTCCAATAGCATTTGCAGCTCTTACTGCAGGGCTTAAACTTGCATCTTGAAGGTTTCTTATAGCGTCAGTTGCTGCTCTTCTTATGTTTCTGGGCACACTTGTGTCATTAACTATTTTCTGTAATAAAATCACTGCTTGTTTTATCTTAGCCTCATTGTCATAAGGCATTGATATGTTAGATCACCTCTATTACTTTTTAATATTAGGGAGTTTAAGATTTATTTATGACTAACGAAAGTGAAGTAGGGGTTAAGAAAGCTGCTGAACTCTTACGACAAGGCGCTGTAATGTTAGAAGAAGCTTGTCCTATATGCAAAATGCCGCTATTTAAATTGAAAAATGGTGATGTCGTATGTCCTACTCATGGAAAAGTGTATATAGTAAAGAGTGATGAAGAAGAAAAGATTATAAAAAGGAATTTACAGTTAGATGAGGTAGAGAATATTTTAATTGATGGGTTGTATATAAGTGCTAAAAAGATTAAGGAAGATCCTTTAGATTCGGAAAGGATAATTCAGATTATAAGATATCTTGATGCGTTAGAAAGATTAAGAAAAATTAAGTCAAATACTTCTCAATGATTTTTACTGCATCGTTAAGTACTTCATTCTTGTCTTTATTTGCATTTATTATATAAAAATTGTATTTATTAGCGAGTTTTAGGTATCTTTCTCTAACTTTCTCTAGGCTTCTGATCTTCTCTTTAAAACTAAATTTATCATTCTTTATTCTACTAATAGCTACTTCTACTGGTAGATCCAATAGTATTACAATATCGGGTTTCGGAAAGCGTGAATTAACTATTTCTATCCACTCTTCATCTAACCCTAATGCTCCTTGGTAAGCTATACTTGAGAAATAATATCTGTCTAGAAGAATTAAATCGATGTTTTGTAATGATGACAGCCAATGTATGTGTATCGCTCTATCCGCTGCGAAGAGTAAGGTTAATAGAACTGGATCGCTCCAACCTAGTTTTTCTATTAATCCTATGATTTCTTCAGAAAATGGCTCTCGTGTTAGAATTACTCTTAGTTTTCTTTTAGATTCTAGATACTCTTTTAACATATTTGCTAGTGTCGTTTTACCTGATCCATCTATTCCTTCAATTGCAATCAGCTTTTGCATTTTCTAAATCTAATTCTTCTTTCTTCAAATTTATCATTTAAGCTGATATATCCTAAGAGAAGCCCGCTGAACCCCTCTTTCTCACTTAAGATAACTAGTTCATTACTTGTAAGATCAGCTAGTAGACCTGCTCCTATTATTTCTCTATTTTTTACCAGACCTAATAACGCTCCTTTTAATAAATCTAGGCTTATATAATATCCAATGCATGGTTCTTCTTGAAGTAATTGTATGTAATCTCCCCACGCTGAGTATAAGATATCTGTTATTTGTCTTCCTATCAAATTCTCCGATGGGATTGTTATTCTCTTAGCACTGCTAAAGTATTTTTTGTATTTAGTTATTCTGTTATTTTTCCTATCGGATTTGGACTTGTGTAGATTTACGCTCTTAAAAAATATTGCTCTATTTCTGTAGTTATTAGGCAAGGTGTCTTTCATTTTTTGATCAAATATAATTATATAGTCTGGATCAATAGAATATATTAGCTCAAATTTGTGTAACATTGCTTTTAATCCACTAATCCACCCATCTGTATCTATTACCGTTAACTTTTCCTTTGGTGTTGTTTCATAAAGTCTTAACACTTTTTGTACATGTAATTTGGGGTTAGTAGAGGGTGTTATATCGCCGAAAAAGTCTATTTTTTCATATCCAAGTTCTTCTAGGATAAGGCTTTTTCTATTTGGTCTTAATTCCGCTACAAAAGAAGGTAAATATAGAGTAGATTGACCTACATCTGCGTCAATAATTTTTATATTTGGGGTAGCTAAATTTGCGAATAAGTTTGCTAGGTAAGTTTTACCTGAGTCTATACTTCCTAAAAGTAGTATTACTCCACCTGATTCAGAGAGCTCTTCTGCTGTTTTATCCCAATTTAAATCTAAATTATCTAATAATTTTTTACAATTCATTTCTAGTTTTGTGTTGTCATTGTAAATTAAGGTATATGTTCTATTTGAATTTATTTGGATTGATTGACCTTTCTCTAATCTTATTCCAATTATTTTAGCTTCTCCCTCTAATATTTTTATATTACATGGTCCCTGTATTATTATTTCTTTTTTCATGAAGAAGCCCTTAGAGCAATACTAAATGCTGCCCGTACATCCTTATCTTTTATCTGATTAAAGTGTGATTTTTCATTAGTATATTTCTCATCTACTTTCTTAACATTTTCATAAATCGTTGAAAGTATATTATATATTTCTACTCCGTATTTATTACCTATACCTACTCCTATAATTTTTCGTTTCGCAGGATATGTAATTAAAATTTCATCTATTGTTTTTACAAGTGCATTAAGTTCATACGGTCTCCTATATTCTATTAGCTCTCCATCTATTACTGCTACGACAGTAAGATAGGGAGAATTCGTATCTATACCTATCAGTAATTCATTAAATTCTTGTTTACCTCTTGATAGTGCAATTATGTAACCTATATATTTAAGAATATCATTTTTCTGCCCTATATTATTTATATAAATTTTTATTTCACCATCGTCAGATATTTGTATGTTTCTTTTCTTTAGTTCATCTACTAAATTTTTATATATCCTAGCGGAGTCAGTGATAATTGATACATTTTTTATCTTCACATGTAAGCTGTTTATTTAGTGAGTTAAAAACTTTGAATTTATCGACATTTGTATTTGAAAGGGGAAATTTAGTTTCAATATACGGGGATGCTGGAGTAGGAAAAACTGCCCTTTCTTTACAGCTAGCATTAGAAATAAAGCCATCTGTTTTTATTTCGACAGAAGGTTCTCTCTTTGAAGCTAGACTAGAGAAAATTAAGGTTGGTGAGGGAGTGTATTTCGTATCTGTAAAGAGTTACATAGAGTTATTAAATGCAATAGTCAATGCTTTAGGCTACAATCCTCGTTTGATAATTATTGATTCGATTAACGCATTTTATAGATATGAACGTAATATGCAAAATCTTCTTAAGATTCTGATAGTTCTTAAGTCAATTTCTCGTTCAAATATAAAAACTATATTAACGTGGCAAGTATCTTCAAATAATCGGGTACCTGGAGAGAAATTGATGAGAAAATTATCTGATGATGTATTGAGAATGACTAAGTATTATATCATAGGTAATCTTAGAAAATGTAGGTTTATGATAACTAATGGAGGTGTGACTGGTTGTCTATAGGATATCAGTTTTTATTAGCTATATTACTATATTTACCTGCATTTGTTGCAAATGGTAGTGGTCCATTCATAAAGAAAGGGACTCCAATAGATTTTGGGAGGAACTTTATTGATGGAAGAAGAATTTTTGGGGATGGAAAAACGTTTGAAGGGTTAACTATTGCATTGACCTTTGGGACCACAGTAGGAATTATACTAGCTAAATTCTTTACGTTTGAGTGGATTCTCATTTCCTTTTTAGAATCATTATTTGCAATGATTGGGGATATCGTTGGAGCTTTTATAAAGAGGAGACTTGGTATACCTAGAGGTGGAAGAGCTTTAGTTCTAGATCAATTAGACTTCGTTCTAGGCGCTTCTTTAATAATTTTACTCATGCATGTAAGTATAACGTGGTATCAATTTTTATTCATATGTGGGTTAGCTTTCTTTTTACACCAGGCTACAAACTACGTTGCTTATATGCTAAAAATTAAAAATGTCCCGTGGTGAAAATATGATATGCCAAAAAAGTATAGCAGACTTTACAACGAGGTTATAAATAGCTATGTAGTTTTAATCCTTATATTTGTTTTAATCATAGGTATCTTGGGCGTCATAGCGTTTCCCTACTATGTTTCACCGCTAAATAATGGTCAAGCATTGAACTCTGCGGGATATCTTGCCTTAGGTATAATTGTAGTAATGTTCTTGTTGTTAGGAGTGTATTTCATTGAAAGAAACGAACATAATTTAGGTGCAATGACGATCTTAATTTCGATAATCATTTTGGTTTTAACTATATGGTCTATTTACGGAATTAATGCAGTAAAATCTATATTTGGGATCTGAGAGGATAACCTATGCAAATGTTAAAGGTAAAGTTATCAACGGGTAGAGAAGTAGAGATAAATGACGACGTAATAGCCGTGCTTAATGAATACATAAGAACTCAAATGACGTTAGAAGAACTTTCGAAGAAATTGGGACTCTCTGGATGGGAAGAGGCTTATGAGTTAGTCAAGCAAGTACCAGCGTGGGTAATGTGGACTCCTTTACCAATATATAAGAAGTTAGTTTAAACTTTTTTATAGCATTCAGGTTTAGATTCGTATATTATACCGCTTTTTCTCATATCTGTTATTAGTTTCTCTGCATTAGCTTTCTCAATCCCGTTCTGCTGTGCTTCTTTCAGAATATCTTTAAGTTTAGCACATTCAGAACTTACAGATAAACTATCTATAATTTCTAATACTTTCATCATCTTCTCTCTAGCACTCTTAGGCTTTCCTGTCATTATTGTATCTATATCTATCTTTCCGCTTTCTATATCGACTCCAACACTTTCTAAGAATAATCTCATGATGTTTATTGCTCTTTCGGCATCCTCTCTGGTAACTTCTGTCTTGAGTGCCATTCTGGCATATGCTTCAGAAATTCTTATTAATGCCTCTAATTGCCTTGGAGTTATTAATATTGGACTATCAGGGCTTTCTGAACTTTTCTTCCTCATCTCGACGAAGAAATCTACAATTAGCTTCTTAGCCTCTTGGGTAATTTTAGGAGTAATGTATTTTCTTGCATAAGCTATATACTTTCTTAACGATTCTATATCTATTATATTTTTAGTGGATTGACCTGCATGTACGTCAATAATATAACTTGCAAGTTCCTTGTCTTGCTCACTAGGTTGATCCTTTAATATGAATATTAAGTCAAACCTAGATAGAATTGTAGGTGGTAAATTGATATTATCAGAAACTGGTCTTTCATTAATGTACCTTCCGAACTTTGGATTTCCCGCAGCTATAACTGCGGCTCTCGCATTTAATTTAGCTACTATACCAGCTTTAGCTATTGATACTGTCTGTTGTTCCATTGCCTCATGAATTGCGACTCTATCCTCTTCCCTCATCTTATCTATCTCATCAATTACAGCTATACCACCATCAGCTAATACTAACGCTCCTGCTTCTAGATAATATTCACCAGTACCTTTCTCTCTTACTACGGCTGCAGTCAATCCTGCAGCTGTAGACCCTTTGCCTGTCGTATAAACGGCTCTAGGAGCTACTCTCGATATGAACTGCAACATTTGAGATTTAGCAGTACCTGGATCGCCTATTATTAAAACGTGTATATCGCCTCTGATTCTAGCATCTGGTAAAGTTTTAGGCACTCCACCAAATAATGCTAACGCTAAAGCTTCTTTGATTTCCCAATGTCCATAGATAGAAGGTGCGATTGAAGCTATAATTCTTTCCCTTATCCAAGGATCCTTTGATAGTTCCTTAATCTTTTTCTCATCTTCTTCTGATATGGTTACTTCGTCCAATACTTTTTGAGAAACTTCTATGCTATTAACTTTCATATAGATATCAAATACTGCTTTGCTTCCTCGTTTAACTGGTGAATCTTGTTTAATTTCTAATATACCCGTAACTTTTACTCTATCACCTGGTCTAGCGGAATCAACTAAATCATCTTCAAGAATAATTTCTAGCTGTCTAGGTAATTGACCTGAAGGAACCTCTTCTGGTCTCTCTTGAACTACTGCTTTTTGCCAGTCGATTAACTTTGTTTTCTCTGGTATTAACCTGAATTGACCAGGTTTACCACATTTAGGGCATATAGATGGCATTTCTATTATTTCTGGCATCTCTCCTTCTTCTGGCCACTCAAATTCCTGCATGCAGTCGGGATGGACGTGTTTCAAAACGGCCTTATATAACCTTTCCTTTACTGGTGTAGCTTTGACCAGTATCCCATCTATTGTTATTAACTTGTTTACATCGGTACTTCTTATTTTCCTTAGCTCTTTAACTCTAGGTATACCTATAATTCTAACGTGTACTCTATCGATGTCTCGTTGATATGTGGGATCTAGTTGTAGAATATAGTCATATAGGGCGCTCTCTAAGATTGGAAGTACTACTTTTGTATTATCTATAATTTCATATGCCATATTTTCATTAAATGATAAAATATCGGAGAATTCTATTGTAAGACTTTTTTTCCTGTAAGCGATTAACTCGTTTATTTTCTCAATATATTTGTTTTCTCCATTATTATTCTTAAATGTCGTTAAGAATTCTACTAAAAGGTCTCTGTAGTCAATTTGCTTACTGGGAACTTCCAATTATATCACCGTATAACTTCTTAATAAGTTGCTTTATCGTGCTGTAGATTAAAAGCTCTTCTTCTGTCATACTTTTAGTTAAATTTTGGTCATCTATGTTAAGAAATGCGAGTTGAAGTATTTTTCTAAATCTTATTTTAAAGATTTCATTAAGCATGCTAAGGGATTTCCTAAGTTTTTCTAAGCTTTCAATATTATTTTCTTTCTTTAATGTTTCTAGGTAAAGTCTAACTCTGTTTGAGAAATCTCTATTTAAAGAAATTAATGATGCTGGTGTGTTTAAATTTTGTTTTTCTTGGAAAAGTATCTTTCCCAAATCTTCCAGAGATATTGAATCCTCTATTTTCACAATACGCTTTTTTTCTAGGACTATTGCTAACCATTGTGGAAGTTGATCCTCACTTCCTTTTATTAATTCAATATGGCCAGTCGTTATTGAATTACCGTTCCAATCTTCTAAAACCATTATTCTACGAGGGTAAGTATTGGATAGTCTTTTAATTGCTCTAAGCTTTACTTCAATCACAATTCATATTTTCTTAGTGCAAAATCTTATATCTAATGTGGCAAGGTCCAAAGGCGCTTGTGACTACTAAGCCCGGCAAATCTGAGAAGTGTGTAAATGAAATTTTGAATAAAATACTTTTAAAAGACGTGGATGCAAAAGTCGTAGAATACGTAAAGAACGTGTTAGTCATTTACTCAAATTTAGATCCATTAATAATTTATGGCATGCTTTTCTCATCTCCTCCTTCTTGTGCAGAAAAAATTTATCCATTTCAGTTGATAATAAACACTTCAGATGAAAGGGAAATTATCTTAAATTCAGTGGTTTTTGCAAGACAGAAATTAAAGGACTTTAAAAAATTTTATGTAAAGTGTTATAATAGGGGAATTAAGGTAAACTGTAAAGAAATAGAGATAGGAGTAGGAATAGGACTAAAAGATTTAGCTAGTGTAGACTTTAAGGACCCTGAGGTGATAGTACACATTAACGTGTTAAATAGTTTAGCTGGAGTTTCGATTTTGAAGAAGGGTCAAGAAAAGTTTCGGACTACTCTCTCAAATAAAATATAAGGTAATACCACCTAATTTAGATAGGGGTAAAAGTTTTGGTTTCAACTAAAGATATCCTTGCTGATAGTTTAAGATCATCAGTGCTGATAATTAAACATAAGGATAAACTTTCACCAGACTATGTACCGGAGAATTTACCACATAGAGAAGATAAAATTAGGGAACTAGGTTTCACATTTAGAGGTTTATTAACTGGAGAAAGTAAAGATTCTGAAAGAGTTGTAATAGTTGGTAGAACCGGTACTGGAAAGACTGCTACTGTTAAGTTATTTGGAAAAAGTTTTGAGGACATAGCAGAGAGAGAGTATGGAGTAAAAGTAAAGTATATTCATATAAACTGCTATCGACATAGATCATTATATCTCATAAGCCAGGAAATTGGGAATGCGTTAAAGTTACCAGTACCTGCAAGAGGGTTATCTTCACAAGAATTATTTAAGATGGTTCATGAGTACTTAGACAGAAGGAATATACATTTAATAGTTGGGTTAGACGAATTTGGGCACTTCTTAAATACAGCACCTACTGAGGAAATATACTTCTTAGTAAGGCTTTACGATGAGATATCTGCTATAATAAAGCGAATTAGTTACATATTCATAGTTAATGATAGTTATTCCATTTATAAACTAGATAAAAGTATAAGAGATCATATAGTAAGAAGGGTCATAGAATTTCAGCCATATAAATCTACTGAATTATATGATATCTTAAAATATAGGACAAGCGAGGCTTTTAATGAGAATACAGTAGATGACGAGGCTCTACAATTCATAGCTAATACATATGGTTTCGATAAGGGTGGTAGCGGAAATGCGAGAATTGCAATAGAAACCTTAAGTTTAGCTGGAGAGATTGCAGAAAAGGAGGGCTCACCAATAGTATTATTAGATCATGTTAAGAGAGCTAATTCAGCAATAAATCCCGAAATTCAAGAAATTGTAGATAGTTTGTCTTATTTAGATTTACATCAGCTTATTCTTTTAGAGGCATTAATACGCGTATTAAAGCGAAACAAAGCTGATGAGATCACAATGGGAATGTTAGAGAACGAGTACATATCATTAGCACGAGAACTTAATGAAGAGCCTAGAAAACATACCCAGGTTTACGAATATTTAAGGAAGCTTAAAGCGATAGGAGTTGTTAACACTAGACAGAGCGGGAAAGGGATGAGAGGAAGAACTACACTAGTCTCACTTTCTCTTCCTTTAGATAAAAAGTTAGACGAGTATATTACACAACAAATTCTGGTGAAGTTGAAATCGAGGACTTAATCTATGACGTATCTAAAATGAAGATACTAACTATTTTAATAAAATATGGCGATATGAATATAACAAAATTATATAGGTTATCTAAGATTCGTTATGATAAACTAAAGAAGGAGTTAGATGAATTACAAAGAATGAAATTAGTTGAAATACTAGGTGATAGCAAAAAAATAGTTAGGCTGAATTATTCTAATCCGAAAGTAGTAATCTTAATTAACTTGTTAGAAGAGTTAGTTAAAGATGAGCTCTGAAGCTAAAATGGTAGATATATCACCTAAGGAAATTATATTAAGAGTTGCAGAAGCTGAAGGATATATAAGGTTAAAAAAGGATACAATAAAAAAAATAATGGAAAACGAAATAGAAAAAGGTAATGTAATAGCAGTTGCCAAGACTGCAGGCATATTAGCAGCTAAGAAGACCTCAGAACTATTACCATTATGTCATCTAATACCATTAGAAAACGTTGAAATTGATATCAAAGTTGAGGAAGAAGGTGTGAGAGTAAGGTCTAAGGTTAAGGCTCATTATAGAACGGGTGTAGAAATGGAAGCATTAGTTGCAACGTCAATTTCTTTGTTAACCATTTGGGATATGGTAAAAAAGTATGAGAAAGATGAGAGTGGTAAATATCCGTATACTGTAATTGAAAATATAAAAGTTATAGATAAAATAAAAAATGAAAGCTAAGATTTTAACGCAGAGTTAAGATATTCCTTTTCTTTCGGACTTAAACTCAGACGTTTTTCATACTTCTTAAAGAATATAAGGAAATATGGATAAGTGTAGTTAACCGTCTTTTCAAACGAACTATGAATGGAAATCTTCTTGATAATCTCATCTCTTGTATCTCTGAGATCTTTACTTTTGGATAATAATTGTATATACGATGGAAACTGGTACTTCTTCCATTTAGGTTTCCAATTAGGCTTTTTCTTTTCAATCTCAGCTAGAGCAACTCCAGAGCTCATCATATCATATGCATATGATAATAAATCCCAATCACCTGCTTTTGCCCTTTTTAAGAATATTGAAGCTCTCGACAATGCGTCAAAAGCCCTCCAGATGTCTTCTATGTTCTCATACTGTATTGGTATATTTTCTGATATCCATCGAATTAGCATATCATAATCTACTTGAGCGCTAGTAGCTGCGTTTTTAGCTTGCCATGCATATCTAGCCCAAAAAATATCCCTCAGCGTCTCAAACGGATCTAATTCGCGTTCCTTCCTTCTGACCATAGCCTTAGCTATATCTAAGGTTACTTTGCCATAACCTTCTCCAATACCTTGTAGCATGTTAATTGCATATCTAGCATCACCTTCGCTGGTCTCAATGATATAGTCTAATCCCTCATCCTCACACTCTATTTTTTCTGATTGACATATTTTTTTGAGAATTCTCCTTAACGCATATTTCCCTAATCTATTTAGCCCGATCATTTTCACTTTGTTTCTGATTTCCCTTAATGAAGGATCCCAAGGATCGTTTGCGGTCATTAATATCGGATATTTCGTTTTTTCGATAAGTTCTAGAATACCTTGTATTGCTCCAAGGTCTTCTCTTGTATTTATACCATCAACTTCGTCCAGTAGGATTAATTTTCCTTTTATTCCAAATAAGCTTCCATAAACTGCAGCTTTTTCTGCTATACTCTTTATATCTTGTAACTTTCTTGAATCACTTGCATTCATCTCTAAGAGTTCTAGATTGTAATCATTAGCTAAAGCTTCCGCAAGTGTGGTTTTACCTACTCCAGGCGGTCCATATAATAAGATAGCTTTAGCATTAGGCTTCCCCTTAAGCCATGATTCTATCCACTCTTGCAATTCTTTTTTAGCATCTTCTTGGTTTTCTACGTCTTTTAAAGAGCGTGGTCTATATTTTAAGAACCACTGGATCATTTATTTTCACTGCCTATGTATTTATTACCATATATTGCCATCTTAGCTAATAGTGCGGATAATTGTATTTCATCGTCTGCACCTTCTATTATTCTAAATTCAGACTCGCCTATATAATCCAGAAGCAGTACTCTTAATTCCTCATTTATTTGAAGCTCTGACGAAGTTATCTCTCTATGTATTTGCTTTATTATATCCTCTCCAGAGAGACCATACGTAATGAGTAAGGTTCGAAGTTTCTCTCTTGCTTGTATAAATTTGCCTTGTAATGCAAGGTTAATCATGTCTCTGACTTCTTTAGGTTGAGCTAAGCCTAAAACCTTATATACAGCCTCTACTGTAACCTTACCATAAGCTGATGCGGCTTGTAATATGTTTATACTTTTTCTCAGATCGCCCGTAGTTATGTCATATATTGTTTCCAAAGCTTTCTGGTCATATTCTACTTTTTCATTCTTTGCTATATACGCTAGTCTATTGACGACATCCTCCTTTTTTAATGGATAAAACCTAAAGAGTGCTGTTCTTGATTGTATTGGTTCGATGATTTTACTCAAATAATTGCATGCTAATATAAATCTTGTATTTTCTGTATATAATTCCATAGTTCTTCTTAGTGCTTGTTGAGCATCTGCAGTCATGTTATCAGCTTCATCCAACAGAACGACCTTAAATGGAACATTCGTAGGCGTTACTGTACGTGCAAACTCTTTTACCTTATTGCGTATTACATCTATTCCTCTTTCGTCACTAGCGTTCAGTTCTAAGAAATATTCTATATAATTCTCTCCATATAGATCATGAACAAGAGCTAATGCAGCAGTAGTTTTTCCAGTACCTGGCGGACCTGCAAAAAGTAGATGTGGCATGTTTTTTTCTTTTACGAATTTTCTTAACCTATCTACAATTTCCTTTTGATTTACTATATCATCTAGAGTTCTCGGTCTATATTTCTCAGCCCAAAGGATTTCCTCTACCTTTGTGGACATTATACCACCATTAACTAGATTATCTTCTCTTATATTTACCCATAATAAACCCTTTATCTACTTCATGTCCACTTATCATCGACTTTAACCTATTAGCATCAATATTTCTAATCTCACTTAATATCGTATCCAACGCATAAACGTAAAAATAATATCTATGAGCTGGATGTGTTTTTGGTGGGCACGGTCCATTATATCCAACATTACCAAAATCGTTTACGCCTTGTATACCATACTGTGACTTGTGTATTTTAGGCACTCCTTCAGGTAACTTATTAGTAGTAATGTTATATATTACCCAATGTATAAAAGTCCCACCGGGGGCGTCTGGGTCTTCTACAATTATAGCGTAACTTTTCGCATTAGCGACTTGATCCCACTCTAAGGCAGGGGATAAATCTTCGCCATCACAAGTGTATCTAATAGGTATGTAGTCCTCATTCTTAAAGGACTGAGAGATTACTTTCATCGATTATACATTTCTTTTATTCAAAAATAAAAACACTCTAGATCTTCTTGTTCAAATAGAATTCTAATTCCTCGTGTCCTGCGTTATTGATTTTAGTCACGATAACCCCTGTACCAGTATAGGAATCTCTTTTTATAGCTGAAAAGACAGCCCTCTTAGCAAGATCTGCAGCTTCGTCTAAGCTCATTTTAGGATCATACTCGTCTTCTAACACTCCCATAGCTACTGGCGATCCAGAACCCGTTGCAACATAGTTTTCTTCTGTTATATCGCCTAAATAATCTAAATTAAACAATCTTGGCTCATCATCATATCCGCCTATTAGAATTTGAACTAGATAAGGAAAATACTTATTCGCAGACAATATATTTGCTAATCTTGTTGCAATTCCTCTTATAGAGATTGGGCCGTATTTAGTGAGACTGTTATAATGATAGATATTTTTCAATATATCATAAATGAATTGTAAATCTGCTACACTACCTGCAGTAGTTATTGCAATCTTATCTGTTATATATAACACCTTTCTAACCATTTTATTGGCAACGAAAAATCCAGCACTGGCTCTTCTATCGGCAGCAAGAACTACTCCAGAGTTTACTTTAATACCTACAGTTGTTGTTCCCTTAAGTATCTTATCTTCTAATTGCAATTCAATACCCCATTATTACCATCAATAACGAGAATAAAAAGTGCTCGCATATTCAAAAACGTATGTTATTACGCAGGTGTTTTTACCCAAATTCACATTTTCAAGACTAATGCAATAGTAAAGGAATGTTAGTCACGAGCTAAGACAGAACAATTACATAATTGTAACTAATTAATAGTATTGTGCAACGAATTAGTTAAAAGCATCTAAGCTGAAGTGCGATTGGAACTAATTTGTGAAAAATATGTGAGATTTGATTAATTAAAATTAAATCCCAGAATGCTCAGAATATACTCTGAAAGTTCAAGTAAATCTCCATCCTTATACAACTCTCCACTTATCATTAAACCAACAGGTAATCCATTAATAGTTGAAAAGGGTAGACTTATTGAAGGTGCCCCAACTACATTAA
The DNA here is from genome assembly GCF_036967215.1 of Sulfolobus tengchongensis. NCBI lineage: Archaea > Thermoproteati > Thermoproteota > Thermoprotei > Sulfolobales > Sulfolobaceae > Sulfolobus > Sulfolobus tengchongensis. The sequence goes on along the minus strand of NZ_CP146016.1, from coordinate 7,105 downwards.
ATAGTTCAGTATTGGATATTAGCAACTCTCTAAATTGTAGCGGGTTGTTAATTACATCAGAAATCTTAGGTGCTATAGTTTTAGTTGAAGGCGACACTATAAAATCTACATTTCTGAACATTCTTATATACTCCTCAATTAAGATTCTTCTATATCTAAGAGCATCTATATAATCGATAGCGGATATTCTCATTCCATCGGTTAGTAATGTATAAGTATCCCTAAAGTATTTATCACCGTGCTCATTAATCCAATCTCTATGGTAAGAGGAGGCTTCAGCTAAAGAGATAGTCCTTCTCGTTTTTGCCCCATATTTCCTCAATAATGGTAAGTCGATCTCAATTATATCAAAGTATGATGAAATTTTATCTATATCTCTCAGTAATGCCTTAGATACTTCTGAATCGTCAAATAAGAATAGACCTAATTTAGGCCTACTTCGTAATTTAGATATTTCTACACTCTTTTTATCATTAGGTAGAAGAACATCAAATACTTTCCTTAGTAACTTAATGTTATCCTTTACAAGTATACCAATTGTATCTAATGTCCAACTAAACGGTATAACACCATCAGTAGGTATTAACCTAGTTGTGGGCTTAAATCCTATAACGCCACATAACGAAGCAGGTATTCTCACAGATCCTCCAGTATCAGTTCCAATGCCCACATCTACCATGTCCAATTTTACTGCCACTGCAGAACCACCACTTGAACCACCACTTATCCTTTCTATATCAACGGGGTTCCTAGCCGGGCCACCTATACTTGAAGTGTTAGTTGCACCTAATGCGAATTCATGTGTATTAGTCTTTCCTAATATTATTCCTCCTTCTCTTAATATAATATCCACTACGTACGCATTCCTTTGCGGTATGTAGTTTTCTAAAATTCTCGAACCAGCAGTAGTTCTCATCCCCTTAGTTAAGATAACGTCCTTTATTCCAAATGTGATACCTTCTAATTTTCCTTTTCGATTTCCTTCTATGCGTTGAATTGTAATGAACGCATTATATTTTGAATTTAATTCTTCTAATTTCATCTTCACTCACACAGAAAAGTGGTTCTGGAAGTTTTTTAGAAAGTAAATCTTCTCTTTCCATTTAACTTCCACTAAACAAATTAATAAATTATGTACTAAATATGTCTTACTAAGAATACGTATATCATTTTCGTTGTTTAACGGAAGTCTAATGACTACTTTTTTCTAAGAAATTATTTTTGAATTGTATCGAATCAAGAATGGAAGATAATATTTTTTATATAGTTTAAATATCATCTATCACAATGAGAGCTGTAGTAGTGCCTGGCAAGCAAAAGGGTTATGTAATCCAAGAAATACCAGATCCTATAGCTGGAAAAGATGAGGTAGTAATTAAAGTAGAGAGAGCTGCACTGTGCTATCGAGATTTGTTACAGCTTCAAGGGTACTATCCTAGAATGAAATATCCCGTAGTATTAGGTCATGAAGTAGTGGGTACTATAGAACAGGTTGGAGAAAACGTTAAAGGTTTTAAGGAGGGGGACAGAGTTATTTCTCTTCTTTATGCCCCTGATGGTACTTGTAAGTACTGCCAGATTGGAGAAGAAGCTTATTGCCATTCCAGATTAGGGTATTCTGAAGAATTAGATGGATTTTTCGCTGAAAAATCTAAAATAAAGGCAACAAGCTTAGTCAAAGTCAATGGTAATGTTACTGTAGAAGGTGCCGTATTAGTGCCTTGCGTTACTGGAATGATATATAGAAGTCTAAGGAGAGCAAAGCTACAAAAAGGCGAGACTGTATTAGTAACCGGAGCAAGTGGTGGTGTTGGTATTCATGCAATACAAGTGGCTAAAGCATTAGGTGCTAAAGTGATAGGCGTAACCACGTCAGAGGAGAAAGCCTCTACCATAAGGAAGTTTGCAGATTATGTTATAGTTGGATCTAAATTCTCCGATGAGGCAAAAAAGATAGATGATATCAATATAGTTATAGATACTGTGGGAACACCAACAATAGAGGAAAGCTTGAAGAGTTTATGGATGGGAGGTAGATTAATACAAATAGGTAATGTAGATCCTTCTCAAATATATCAGTTAAGGCTGGGGTATGTAATATTAAAAGATATAGAGATAATAGGTCACGCTTCTGCTACTAAAAGAGATGCTGAGGAAACATTAAAGTTGACTGGCGAGGGAAAGATATCTCCAGTTATTGCATCAACTATTAGGTTAGATGAAATAGATAAGGGATACGAGATATTAAAGGATAAACGTAAGATTGGTAAGGTATTAGTAAAACCTTAATTTTTAAAATTTTTAGTATTTACCGTGAAACTTAAAATCTCATGGATAGAAGTGGATCAAGATTTAATACCGCATTCAGAATTGGATTCAGCAAATGATCTAAAGTACGTAAGTAACGAAATATTAGAAGCGTTTGAAATAGGAGGATACTCTGAGGAGATAGAATTAGATGAGAAGTTATTATTAATTATTGCTTCTGTTTATTCCTCCAAATTGATACCAGATATTCATAAAGCCATCAAGATTTACGAACTTGGTAGATGGGGAAAGTTACTATCTGGTGACGTTGTTACAGTAATTGGGGAAACACTAACTTATGCCCTTCTAGTTCAATTATTTGATGTAAAGATTGAAGATGTGCTGCCTTTAAGAAATGTGAAATATTTAGGAACTATTGTAGACCTTGCAATAAATATTGAAAAATATGAAAAGCTAAGAGAATTCTTAAATGCAAAAAGAGGGACATTATTTGTAGATGCGAAGGCTACCATGAGTTACAAAAGATCTTACATACTTAGCAGATTATCACATAGCCTAGTGGCATTAGAAAGCTTAAGATATCCTGACAACTATGCCCTCCTCTCTTACATTATTAAGTATAACAATCAATTGTATGATTTAGGTGTAATAATAAGGCCATGAGGTGAATAAATATTAATTGTATTAGCAATCTCCAAAAAGCGTTTATTTTAACGTGGGTGGGTGACTATAGATCTGCATATGAACTAGCAACACAATGCGTACAACTTCTTTCAGATTCTATAAAAATTAGGAATAAGATAAAAAATGTGCTTAAGAGTGTGGATATGGAGTTTAAAATCCCAGAAAAATTAAGAGAAGAAGGCATAACTTCAGCTGATTTAATTCAAATTGCTCTTTATTATCTCGCCAAAAAATTTTCTGTAAGAACAGAAAATAATATGCACTTGTTTACGGTAGATGATATCAAATTATCAATAATTGATACATATACGAACAAGGAAATTAGGGGATACTGTGAGAATTGCAAAGGATATAGATATGTTCTTCTAACTAACGCGAGGGGGTTTTTTATAATTTATGATAAGATAATATATGGCGAATTTAATGAAGGAAACGAGAATGATGTCATTAAAGAGATTATAAAGAACGCTAAACTTTAAATTAGATCATATGTAATATGTTAGTGACGCCGCGGTAGTATAGCCCGGTCAAGTGCAGGTTACGCCGAAAGTATGCGGGCCTCTCGAGCCCGTGACCCGGGTTCAAATCCCGGCCGCGGCACTTATTTTATATTAAATTGAAAGGGACTTACGTTCTCTCTATAAAGGCGTAAATGGAACAGCAAGCCTTATTTTTGGAACAGTGTCACTTTATTAAAAGTAGAGTGGTTTAGTATGCTTGTTGATGTAAGTAAACTTGACGAAGAACAGAGAAAAAGAATATTAAAGAAGTTAGTAGAACGACTAGGATTGTCACAAGCAGCAAAACAGTTAGGTGTGGCTAGGAGTACCCTTTATAGGTATGTCAGTGGAGACCAGAGTATACCAGAAGTAGTTGTGGAAGGAGCTTCACAAAAGCTGTCTGCGGATGATCTTATGGATGCGATATATGGGACAAAAACTGTTGATGTCGACGTTACGACTGCCATCTCAGTTGTAGTAAAAGCGTTGAGGGATGAGAAATTCCGAAACTTCTTTCTCTCTATTCTTTACCAACACTTAGGGGAGTATCTTAAGGCAGCTTCTAACGTCTACATAGTTTCTGAAGATGATGTAAAAGCTTTTGAAAAAGTCCTTGATGAGAGAAGCAAAAGCACGAAAGATATGAGAATGAGGTACTTAAGGAGAGCCCTAGCAGAGTCGGGGTATGAATTAAGTCCTGACTCGATAAGGGATTTGATAGCTGAGTTGAAGGAGGAAAGCAGCAACATTGCTAGGCATACTGCAAACTCGCTTAAGCTCTTCATTAAGACTGTAGTGGCTGAAAAGAACCTACAACTTGCACAGCTATTATATAACTCCTTCAAAGTACCAAAATCAACCTACAAATATAAACCAAGACCGCTAACACTAGACAACCTAAAGCAGATATTCAACAATATTGAACATGTAGGGGCGAAAGCATTCTTCTTACTTTTAGCTGAAACGGGACTAAGGGTTGGAGAAGTGTATTCGCTTCGGGTTGAACAAGTGGACTTAGCGAATAGGGTAATTAAAATAATGAAAGAAAACCAGACAAAAAGAGCGTATATATCATTTTTGCATAAAGAGACTGTGAACTGGTTAAAAGAGAAATATCTGCCCTACAGAGAGGAATTTGTAAGCAGATATGAAAAAGCAGTTAAACAAATTGGAATAGATGTAACATCATGGAAAGAGAAACTATTCCCATTCCAGCTAGCGGATTTAAGGGCATCAATAAAGGGAGCAATGAGAAAAACTTTAGGTACAGAATTCAGACTATACGACTTAAGGGCATTATTTGCCTCATATCTTATCAAAAACGGAGTTTCTCCAATGATTGTAAATCTTCTACAAGGCCGTGCTCCTCCCGCCCAGTTCCAGATTCTACAAAACCACTATTTCGTGATAAGTGAGATTGAGTTACAAAAACTGTATGACGAGAAAGCGCCTAGGCTTCTAGGTTAAAATTTTTCTAAAACCAGATCTATTTCTTTTCCCAGGTACTCTTCCCACAAATATCTAAGGTTAATCGGTAACGTTACAATGAAGTAAGTTCCATGTCTAAATACACTCCTAAATCCGATTGGGATCTCTTTATCATCAACTATTACTGTTATGTTCCACTTTCCATGGGAGAGATATTTGTTGAACCGCTGCGGGATATAAACATAGTATACCTCCTTTCCCCCACTCCTCATCTTTGATACTGCTACGCCCGGTATAACTAATTTGCTTATCTCCATTATCTGACTAACCTCCTTAACTTCTTTTCTGCTACTGCGTAATTTGCACCTTCCATAAGAGCTTCATCAAATTCCTTCCTTAGTATTATATATTGCTGAAGTAGATCTAAATATTTAGTTTCTAGCTGGTTCACTCTCTGCTGCAGCTCTCTTATCTGTTTTCTTATCTTCTTACTGTTTCTTCTTGGCATTCCTTCCCACCTTCCTGCATTTTTCTACAACAAGAAAGTAAATGATGTCTTCTTCATACACTGGGATCCCTAGCTCCCTTATAGTTCTCTCTATACATTCTAAATCATACTCTTCACTCATGTTTACTCCCCAGTAAACGCTCACAGTATTTTAGTTCTTCACTATCGAAATCTTCTCCAGCCTCTGGATCAGCTTTCAATAGTCTCGATATAAAGTCGCATACTATACGTTGTTCTTCTAAAGGAAGATCTTTTAGATCTTTGTGTCTGAAGTTTGCCATAGCTCTCACTAACTCGTCGATAGTGTATATCATAGCCTAATCGCCTCTACTCTTGCCTTTTCTTTGCTCATCTCTTCTTTTGTTAACATCTCTATTGCCTTTCTTATTGCCTCAGATCTGTTTAAACCATTGTTAATAGCGTATCTATCCAGCATCATCAATAGATTTTCATCAACTTTGAACGTTACAACTCTCATCTTCGTTCCCCCCTTCTATCTTTTCTTCAAATGTTAGCTCAGTTGTAACTACCTCTAGTTTCACTTTACTGTGATACACGGTAAGCCTAAATCGAAGTGGGATCTTTAAGTATACTGCAGTAATTAGTGCATAGTCCTCCTGAATGAGCATACTCTCTATAAGAATCTGGTCGAATGGTTGAATCTCAAAGTTAAAGTACTTTGATAGCATTTTCGCTGATAAATTCTTAGCTTTCATCCATAAGTCTTGTATATCAATAAATTGTAACTCATCTTGCTCTAACTTTATCGCCATCTCCTGTCACCCCATCCAGTTTTCCAAACTCTTCCCGTTTTGCTGAAGCTTCCTCTCCTTCTTCCTCTCTTCCTTTCTTTCCTCTCTTTCGAGAATCTCTCTGATTTCATCCTCATATCTGTCGACAAGTTCTTTCAAATCCTCGTAATCAAATTCAGCATTTTCAATGTCAATCTCAAATTCAGCAGAATCTCTGCACTCAACAACATCATATTCGCCCCATTCATTTTTACCGCATAAGCAGCTGCGATATGCGTAGCTTTCTAGTTCTCTGTAACTTATGTAGACCTTCATTCCTGCGCACCCTTTAAGATTTCATCATATGTTAATGAAACTCGGACTGAAGAATCGCCAAACTTTATCCATATTCTCAGTTTGTCATCTTCAAATGTAACCAGCACTTTCTCTAATATCGTTCTTTGTGTCATTATGAACACTAAGAACTCATTGCTAAGACTGGTTTTCGCAAATGCGATCACGTCAAAATATTGGGTATGTAATGCTTTGTCAATAGCCTTCTGCAAGAAATCATACATGTCGCATGATTTGCCGTTTAATGTTACACATAGACCGTCATAATCTTTGCATTTCTCAATTTTAACAGAAGCTGCTGCCATCTTTCTCACTCCCTCTCGTCATCCATAAATATCTCAGCTAATTTTGCAGCAATAACCTCAAGTTCAGTTCTATCTGCTATTTCCTCAACTAAGAAGAATATCCCCTTTGCATTCAATCTCATTGCCTTCTCTAAGAACTTACTAAAAGCTATGTCTAACTTACCTTTTAGGAAAGTCTCGTTCATGTCAAAATTCTTTATCTGTAATAATATGGTACTATCGTAGTTTACTTGATATTTTACTACTTGTGAATAAACTCCTTGAAGATCTTCATAGAATCCTTCATCGTATCTAACAACTATGACTGAATCGCCCTTTATTTCTGCC